>NZ_CAMHRZ010000005.1 GCF_946187255.1 uncultured Ruminococcus sp. | reverse complement strand
AGCTCGATGATCTCTCGACCCGAAGAATGAGGGGCGACCTGCCCACGCACTCTGTTGTGCTTTCGGGTGCAAACACTCCTGCGGCTGACCCTATCACGGGTAAATCTGCCTTTAACACAAGGGACTGCTGAACGACCGCTCAACGAGCTATCGCCGTTGAGCTAGTAGACGCGCGGCAATGTATTTACGCCGAAAGAAAGAGCGTGGACGATTGTTTGTCCACGCTCCGATGTTTGTTTATTGCCGCGCTTTTATTGAACGGTAGTTTGCTGTGCTTATCGAATGTTAGCTTGTTGTGCTTTTATAGTTCGCTGTGCATTTTGGTTTTGCACTTCGGTGATTGAGGGCGCCGCCCTCAAACTCCTGCAAGCCTTTCGCGAAAGGCTTGACCCAAAGCTCGGTTCACGGCTCAGTTTGTTGTTGGCGCTTGTTTGCTTCCGCGTCCGTTTGTTTCCGCGCCCACAGTATTCTTATATCTCCCCCGCCGCATGACGTGTGACATGACAGCCAACATTCACCGATACAGGCAAGCCCGCAATGTGTGTCGGGGCTTCCTCGATGTTCACCGCAAGACAGGTCTGTGTGCCGCCAAAGCCCTGAGGTCCTATGCCCAGCTTATTGATCTTTTCAAGCATCTTCGCTTCAAGCTCCGCATACAGCGGCTTGGAGTTGCGCTCGCTCACAGGGCGGCAGAGGGCTTTCTTCGCAAGATAAGCACACTTTTCAAAATCTCCGCCGATGCCTACGCCTATAACTATCGGAGGACATGGATTTGAACCCGCCTGCGCACATACACTGACTACCCAGTCAACTATCTCATCCTGCGTAACGGACGGTGTCATCATCTTCAGCTGAGACATATTCTCACTGCCGAAGCCCTTAGGCGCTACCATGATATTGACCTTTTCGCCGTCAACTATTTTAAGGTGTACCACAGGCGGAGTATTGTCTCCCGTGTTCACCCTCTCCAGCGGGTCGGATACCACCGAGCAGCGCAGCCTGCCGTCTATGTATCCTCTCGAAACGCCTGTATTTATCGCTTCGTTCAGCGAGCCGCCCACAAAATGTACATCCTGTCCTACTTCCATAAATATGACAGCCATGCCCGTGTCCTGACATATCGGTATAGTCTCATTGCGTGCAACGTCGATATTCCTTATTATATCATCGAACACGTTCCTGCCCACAGGAGATTCCTCCCGCTGTGCGCCCGCCTTTATACATTCCTCCATATCACAGGGAAGATACAGGTTAGCCTTTATACAAAGCTCTCTTATAAGCTCTTCAACTTCTTTTACATTTATTTCGCGCATATCTATTCTCTCCGTTTACCGTGAATTATCTCATCCGTTAAAGCCCGTCACATATCCAGCAGCGACTTTATCTCGCTGATAACGGGGATAATATTGTCCACCGTCTTCACCATCTCAAAAAGACGCAGCCTTTCCTCTTCATCTATTATGCCGTCGCGGGCGATATCCACAAGCCCCTTCGATACCTGATCGAGGTCTGCAGCGGAATTTGCAAACTCGATAACGATACGGTCAAGGTTCTTCTCGATCTTCACCGGCGAAGTATCGCGCAGCAGGAAATCTGTGGTAACGTTGAAATAGTTGCTTATCGCCACTATCTTCTCCGCATCCGGCAGCGACTGTCCCAGTTCCCATTTTGACACTGTCTGTCGGCTGACATCCAGCGCATCGGCTAGTGTTTCCTGTGAACATCCCACACGGTTCCTCAGGAACAACAGTTTATCACCTATATTCATTATCCCATACTCCCTTTTGGTATCAATTGACAAGCCCTCAGGGGCAAATTGCCATATCGTATATAATTATACCATGTTCTAACTTTTTTTGCAATACATAAAAACAGATTTGCTAAAATTTTTTCCCAATGCAAATAAAGTCAATACAGAAAGACCGCAGCGCACAAAGCACCGCAGTCTTCCCGATATATTATATTATGGAGGATAATGCTATTTTGAGTTCTTGATGCCGATATACTCGATGGGGTCGATCCAGCTGCCGTTCTTTTTCAGGGCGAAATGCAGGTGCGAAAGCATAGCGGCTTCACATTCGGCGGTATCGCCCACCGCACCTATCACCTGTCCCGCGTTCACGCGCTCGCCCTCAGTGACATTCATCGCTTTTGAAAGGCTGTAATAGTAACCCGTCACCCCGCTGCCGTGATCAATGATGATACAGTTGCCCCACAGCGCATCTTCCTTTACTTCGGTGACTGTGCCCTTGTTCATCGCCTTGACGGGAGTGCCCGCATCCGCCTTGATATCTACGCCGTCATGAGTGCGCCACACCCCGAGAGTCTCATCCTTGACCAGTTCGCCCGCCGAAAAAGGCTTGATGATATCCCCGTTCACGGGCATTACATTCGGCTGTGTCTTTATATCATCCGACATCATTGATGAGTCCGCATCCTTTGCGGAGGAAGCGGTATCCCGCTTTGCCGCTGAACTGTCCTGCACCTTCGGCACATTTTCCGCCTTTTTGTCTACCTGCTCCACCACACGGGGCACATCCATCACTATGGTGTTGTTGAGCTCGTCCATTGCCTTGTTGTAAGCCGCTGCACCCGCCCCCGCAAGTGCTATCAGACAAGCGCCCATAGTGATGTATACCCCCTTTGCGCCCAGTCTCCTGCCAAGTTTTGATTCTGTGATAAAATTGCTCATATCGTTGTCCTTTCCCCGAACGTATCCTCTGTAAGATACTGATATTTCAGCTCCGCCGTCGGTCTGCGCAGCCCTTTGTCAGTATTGTGGACGGTTTTTCGGGGATTATACGTCATGCTGAAAAATGATTCAAAAACTTCAAGGAATAGTATCCGCCGCTTTTTCATAAACTATAACAGGACGTTTTACCGCATAAAGACGGCATTTCACTGTGCATCAGCCACAAAAGAGAGGTCATATTATTGTGCAGTATAGCATTACGCGCTGTGATTTGTGTGTTTTTCTCAAAAATGCTTGCAAAATCGCGGAAATTATGGTATAATCATAAGGTCGGTATGCTTACATACCGAACGATATTTCATTTTGGAGGACTACAACAATGATCGGTGATCTGCATTGTCATACGACCCTTTCTGACGGTTCGCTGGGTATCGAGGAAGTTATTGCGCAGGCCAAGCGCGTCGGACTGGATTTTCTTGCCATAACCGACCACGACACACTGTCATCTACCAGCCGTGCCCAGATACTGGGCGACCGCTACGGTGTGAAGATCATTCAGGCGGTGGAACTTTCCGCCTGGGATAAAAAGAGGAACGAAAAAGTGCATATCCTCTGCTACGCGCCCCAGAAACCCAACAGGCTGGAGGGACTATGCCTGAAATCCTGCCAGATAAGGACAGAGTGCGCAAAGGATATGATAGACAAGATCATGGAGCGCTACCCCATCCCCCGCGATGCGGTGATGAAGTACACAAAGGGCTCCAAGAGCATATATAAATCCCATATAATGAGGGCGCTGATAAGCTACGGCTACGCCACCGAGTTCTACGGTTCGGTGAACGACAGGCTGTTCTCCTATCCCCGCGGCGAGTGCCTTGTCACAAGAGAGTACCCCGATGTCAACTTCGTGCTGGATCTCATACATTCCTCAAAAGGCGTGGCAGTGCTGGCACATCCCCATATGTTCGGGAATATCGAGCTGATGAAGGAGCTTACCGAAGCAGGCAAGCTGGACGGTATAGAGTGTTTCCACTTCTCCGCCACCGAGATACAGCAGAAGGCGCTGCAGCGCTTTGCCGAAAAGAATAACCTTATCGCTACCGGCGGCTCGGATTTCCATGGGCTTTACAACAGCACCATGACACATATCGGCAAGTTCACCACCGATGAGGAAAATCTGGAAATGCTGTTCAGGCTGATACACCAGAACGCCAAGAAAGCGAAAAAAGTCGGTGAAGCCTCCGATATGCAGGCGCATGAGGATACCTCCGCCGAAGAGACCACAACAGAAGAATAACTATCATAGGGACAGCTGCGGCTGTCCTTTTTGCATATCCCGAAATGTATCGCCGCATCGCGAAAAAATGCCGAAAGCGATCGCGCAGGGGTTGCAATCAGGCGGGAACTGTGGTATAATATAGGGTAACGCAGAGTATTATATTTTTATGGAAAGAAGTGTTTTTTAATGACTAAGATCACGATATTCAGCGGCTTTCTGGGAGCAGGCAAGACCACGCTGATAAAGAAGCTCATTGCGGAGGGCTATCAGGGCGAAAAGCTGGTACTGATAGAGAACGAGTTCGGACAGATAGGTATCGACGGCGGATTTTTACAGGATGCAGGCGTTGAGATAACCGAGATGAATTCGGGCTGTATATGCTGTTCGCTGGTAGGCGACTTCGGAAAGGCACTGGTACAGGTGCTGGAGCAGTACAAGCCCGACCGTATACTCATCGAGCCTTCAGGCGTTGGCAAGCTGAGCGACGTTATCAGGGCAGTGCAGAACATAGATGCACACGATGTGGTACTGGACGGCTTCACCACCGTTGTTGATGCCAACAAGTGCAGGATGTATCAGAAGAACTTCGGTGAGTTCTTCAACAACCAGATAACCTACGCGAGCTGCCTGATACTGAGCCATACCGCAGGTATGACACAGGAGAGGATGGATGATGTGATCGCAAGGCTGAGAGCCCTCAACCCCGCTGCGCCCATCGTTACCACCGAGTGGGATCAGCTTTCGGGCAAACAGCTGACAGATGCCATGACTCAGAAGAACACACTCGACGACGAGTTGAAAGCTCTGCTGGAAGAAGAGCATGAGCATCACCATCACCACCACGACGATGAGGACGAGCATGAGCATCACCACCACCACGATGATGAGGACGAGCATGAGCACCACCATCACCACCACGACGATGAGGACGAGCATGAGCATCACCATCACCACCATGACGATGAGGACGAGCATGAGCACCATCATCACCACCACGATGATGACGAGCATGAGCACCATCATCATGAACACGGCGAGAACTGCACCTGCGGCTGCCACGACCATGACCACGAGCATCATCATCACCATGCCGATGAAGTATTCACCAGCTGGGGCAGAGAGACTGCAAAGAAGTTCACTGCCGACGAGATAAAGGCTGCACTGGAAGCTCTTGAAGACGAGAAGAAGTACGGTCTGGTGCTGAGAGCAAAGGGCATAGTTGAAGCTACTGACGGAAGCTGGATACACTACGACTACGTTCCCGGTGTGCCCGATGTGAGAACGGGAAGCGCAGGTACTATCGGAAGACTGTGCGTTATAGGCTCACAGCTGAATGAAGAAGCTGTTGCAGAGCTCTTCGGCGTGCAGTAACAAAAATAAACAGGTCTGAAAATACGGCCGAAAAGGAGGTACAGCATGGATAACGAAAAGAATTACGAGATCATCAGAGATACCTTTTACTCTGACCGATACCCCGAAGAGGATAAAGGCTTCATCCCCTTCACGAACGGCGGAGAGACCTACGTTTACAGCAGCGAGCTGGACGGAAAGCTCTTTAGTCAGATCAAGGTAAAATTCAAAAAGGACGGTGAAGACGCCGAGTTCAGCGGCTGCTGGCACGGACATATCTTCACGGAGGAGGAAGTTGCCGTGCTGTGCAGCGGCGGCAGCGTGACCTTCGATTCCGTCGAGGGAGATATGGTATTCACCATCACGGGCAGCCTGCGGGAGGTCACGGAGGAGATCGACCCCTTCAATGTGTCCTTCAGTTCTTCCTACAAGCTGTATAACGCCAAGGAATTCGAGTTCGTGCCCGAGAATTACCCGCAGAAGTACATACAGCCCATCATCACTCACAGCGCAAAAAATATGAGCATATACCACGACGGTCAGCTGCTGGATATGGAGTTTATATGTAAGGAACTGCCCGATGCGGCAATGCTGGGCAAGCTGATGAGCGGCGGTATCATTGAAGTGGTGGGCGAGGAGTATTCGGAAAACGGCTCCCCCGCAGCTTACTACGGATATGAGCTGAAAAGGTCTGCTTCGGGCTACGGCGGATGCGTGATACATTACAGCGACGGCAGGTTCGTGCCCTTTAAAAACAGTCTGGGGGATTTCAGGCTGCTGTATGTCCGCAGGGTGAGCGGCAGCAAGCTGACGGTGCTGCTGCAATACTTCAATATGCCTAAGGAACTGGACTGCCTTAAAATAGCAGAGCATATCTTCGACATGAACTACCTTTGCGACAAGGTGGGCGGTGACGTTGATGACGACCAGCTGAAAACTGTGGTCGGTGAACTGCTTAGGTCGAGAGTAAAGTTCAGCGGCGTATGGAACGGTCATATCTTCACCCCCGACGAGATAGGCGCTCTCAGCAGGGGCGAGACTATATCCTTTGAATACTTTGATGAAAAGGGCGACCTTTGCCGTGTGAGCGGCGCACTGGAGGTCGTCGGCGCACAGTGCAATGTCATCAAGGAGGACGACAGCGTGGTAGTGCTGGACAAGTACGACATCATCAAGCTGAAGAACGGCAGACTGGGGCTGGCTGATATAGAGGCTGTATGCGAGTATTACTGCAATATGGAATTCGTTCCCGACGGCGGTATGTCAGTATATGTGCCCACCGCATCGGAGGATGAGTTCGAGTCCTACGACCCCGACGGCAATGTGCCCTACTGATAATATTTTTTCCTTTAGGAGAGTAAAAACATGAATGAAGATAATTTTGTCCCCGTATATCTGTTCACGGGCTTTCTGGAGGGCGGAAAGACCTCCTTTATCAAAAAGACGCTGGACGACAAGCGGTTCAACAACGGCGACAGGACGCTGCTGCTGGTCTGCGAAGAGGGTATCGAGGAATACAACGAGAGCGAGCTGGAAAAGAGCAATATCTATGTAAGGATGATCGAGGATAAGGAAGAATTCACCCCCGAAAATCTGCAAAGGCTCTATGACGAGATCAAGGGACAGCGCGTGATGATAGAGTACAACGGTATGTGGACGATGAACGAGCTGTTCAACGCACTGCCCGATGAATGGGCTGTATACCAGATAATGAACTTCACCGACGCTTCAACCTTCCTCAACTACAACCAGAACATGAGAGCGCTGGTGGTGGACAAGCTGTCAAACTGCGAGCTGACGGTGTTCAACCGCTTTGATAAGAATACTATGGACAAAATGGAGTTCCATAAGATAGTCAGGGGCGTTAGCCGCCGCACGGATATCGCTTACGAGTACACCGACGGCACTTCGGAGTATGACGACATCGAGGATCCTCTGCCCTTTGACATCAATGCACCGACGATAGTGGTGCAGGACAGGGACTATGCGCTGTGGTACAGGGACATAAACGAAGAGCCCGACAAGTACGACGGCAAGCGCATACAGCTGAAAGCAATGGCGGCGGGCAACCCGAAATTCCCTGCGGGAACGATAGGTCTGGGCAGGCAGGTAATGACCTGCTGTGTAGAGGATATCACCTTCTGCTGGCTGGCGAGCCTTTACAGCAAGCCATTGGATCTGTCATCACCGAAGTGGGTGAATGTTACCTTTACTGTTAAGATGCAGAAGCACAAGCTATACAAGGGCAAGGGTCCCGTACTGATAGTTGAATCACTGACCGAAGCCGAGCCCCCTGCACAGCCCGTAGCAACGTTCTATTAATTCATAATGCATAATTCATAATTCATAATTGTTGGCAGGGGCGGGAGTGCGCAGTTCTTAGGATAGAATGCCAAAGAGAAGAGCTTTGGGTCAAGCCTTTCGCGAAAGGCTTGCGGAGTTTGAGGCAGAGCCTCAATCACCAAGGCACAAAGCCAAAATGCACAGCGAACTATAAGAGCACAGCAAAAGTGCATTTGATAAGCACAACGATTTAACGCCCATATAAAGCGCGGCAATAACAAACATACGAGCGTGGACAATACAAACGTCCACGCTCTTTCTTTCGGCGTAAATACATTGCCGCGCGTCTACTAGCGAGGACAGCGAAGCGTCTCCGAGCGGTTTGCCCGAAGTCCCTTTTGCCAAAAGCAGGTTGTACCCGCGATAGGGTTCAATCAGCAGGAGTGTTCTCTTACAAATAGCACACCAAAGCCCCCACCATTTCGGGGCTGCCTTTATACAAAATATCCTTTCTGCCCAAGAACCATATAAATATGCTGTGCAATGCGCCGAAATTATGTTCGATGTTAAAAACGTGCTTGACAAGAACAGATGTTCGTTGTATAATGTATTTGCTACCTGATAAGAACGTTTGTGCTATCATAAAAAGCACTGCTGCACAAGGTCCGCCCCGACCGCGGTGCAGACAGCGACCATCGCAGGACTGCCCGGATCCTGCGAAATATTCAAACGGAGGAAAATATGCATAGAAACAACAGAAATACAGATATTCTTGACTCTTTGGACATCTACAGCTATATCAGAGAACTTATCAGTATTCCCGAAGAAGTACCGAAAGGGCGCGTGAACCTGGATAAAAATGTAAGACACGGCAGCCCCGTATGCGCAAAGGCAAGGGAGTTTTCAAGCTACCGCAGTATATGCCTGCGCGAAAAGACCACCCGCAGGTATGTGCTCGAACTGCTCAGACAGATAAGCCGCGCGGAGAAGGAATGCTCCCCCGCCCTGCCTGTGCTGCGCTGTGAACTGAGACATGAGACCGTCAGGCTCGCAGACCTCACCCTGCGCCGCAGAAGGCTGGAAGAACGCAGGGACGGACTGAAAGGCGAACTGCTGAAAACAGTGGTGCAGTACCGCTATTTCGAGAATATCGACAAGCGCATACCCACCTGGCACGACACCGCAAAGGATCTCGGCATTGCCATCAGCGGCGAGGAACTGCGCAGGTATGTATGCACAAAATTCGAGGAACAGCTTTAACAGCCGCACCCGATAAAAATGCCGCCCCTCTGCGTGCAGAAGGGCGGTATATTATGTATCATTCAATCGTATTCCGATACTATGAACTTGAAATCGGCAGTCTTGTCAAGAGAAGCGACCGTTCTGGTCTTTATGCCTTCGGTCATGACCCTTATCACAGTGTCCAGCAGCTCATCCTGTATACTGCCGGATGCGCATTTCAGCATCACCGTCAGGGTGTAGCTGTCACATTCTATCCTGTTTTCACGGGGATAATTGCCGCTGTCGTCTATCACGACCTTATCAAGCCCGCGTTTCAGCGCCCTCTCGTTGAGGCTGTCAAGCACCGCCTGCATATCTTCGGGCGAACCCTTTTTGGCGGCAAAGTCAAAGCCTTCCACCGACTTGCAGTACTCTATGAAGAGCCTTGCAGCCTTTCCCCTTGAATTGAGCAGTTCGGATGAGATATTCTCCGCACTCTGTTCGGCAAAATCTCTTACCTCAAACCTGGCAGTATCGTCATCGGGCAGGTTGATATACAACAGCCTGACCTCGTCACCGTACATCATTTCAACATACAACAGCACACCGTCCTCGCCGTAAGTGACTCTTGTGTTTTCTTCCAGCTCTTTTTTTACCACCTGATACAGCCTGACCTCATTGCCGTAAAGCGGCACCTTGTAGGTCAGCACATCGCCTTCGCAGGAAAACATCACCAGCGCTTCCTGCTCACCGCAGGGCAGTTCTTTCAGCCCGCAGCAGCCCTCTCTGTATCTCAACGGTATCCTGTATTCGTATGTCATCTTCTCTCTCTCCTGCCTGTGATATTATGCGGGTGCGTTCACCATCTCGTGAACATCGTCGTCTACGCTGTATGTGAACATCTCGTGTCTTACGCTCTTTCTCATTACGAAGAGAGCAAGTCCGATGTACAGCGGCAGTGCCATAAACTTCATGGGATTATCCATCGTCTCGGTGATCGAATCCGAAAGATCTGAACTGCTCTGCATACTTACGGGAAGCACCATACATATATCCATGAGGAAATGCAGGAACATAGTAACCTTCAGATTGCCCCATCTGCTGTATATCGCTGCGAAGAATATACCCATACCCATTGTGGATACCACCTGTATCAGCACAACTCTGAACGGTACACCGCCGGTAAGGTTGAGGAAGTGCATCATGCCGAACAGTGCGCCCGATACGAACACAGCCGCAAAGGTACCCTTGACGGTATTCCTGCCGAAAGCATCGCGGAGAGTATTGTATATGATTCCTCTGAACATCAGCTCCTCGCAGATGCCCGCACTCAGCAGCATCGCCAGTATGCACCATATCTGTTCCGTGCCGAAGCTCATGCCCTCCGGAACTTTAAATTCCATAGTATTCTTCTCACGGTCGATATTCAAGAACACCTGTACAACTGCCATGACCGATGAGTATACGATAAATCCGCCTGTCAGCAGTCCGCCCCAGAAGCCGTTTCCGTTGGTCAGCAGAGCCTTCTTCTTGCCGATAAGTATCATCATCGCCACCATGAACACGAATATCGGTACCGCCACCAGGAACTGTCCCACATAGCCGTTCGCCTTTATCAGCCTGTTTGCTATTATCTGCACGAGAAAATATCCCACATAGGTGCCGAGTATTATGCCTATGGTCTTGATAACGGGCGGCTTGGGCTTGTCTGCTGCCCCGACGGGCGGCTGCCACGCCGTATTGTTGGCAGCGGGCTTTTCTGTTTGAATGTTGTTGTTATGCATTCTTCCTCTTCCTCTCAGTGTTTATTCTTCCTCAAAACTGAATATCTCCTCAACGGTAAGTCCGAATACAGCGGCGATATCCATAGCCAGTTTCAGCGAGGGATTGTACTGCCCCTTTTCAAGGCGTATTATCGTTTCTCTCCTGACATTCACCATCTCCGCAAGATCGCCCTGCTTCATGTTCCGTGATGCTCTCAGTTCCTTGAGTCTTGTTTTAAGTTCGGGCATGGTCATTCCTCCTCATCGGAAGCGGGAGTCCTGTCCAGCCAGAGATATATCGCATTCTTCATTATCCAGTGTATCAGCGCCAGTACATACCCGAACCATACAACGTGCTCACCTGTTATGCTGTATGTCTCAATGTCGCAGCGGTTGCCGTTAAGGTGCATAAATACGCCTGTCAGTATTGCCGCAGCCAGCACTCCGTTGACGGAATATGCCGTTGCTTTGGTCATCAGCTCCTTAGCCAGCTCGTCCGCAGGCTCTTTCTTGAATCTGGACATCACTATGCAGAATATCCCGATACATACCAGCACTGCCACAACGAACACATCCATAACATCGGTCAGGTGCAGATACTTGGTTATGATGCCTACCACCATTATGACCATCGACAGCAGTGAGAATATCAGGTTTATCACCGCCTGCGCCCTGAATGTCACGGGCTTTCTGCCGTCCTGCTTGTATTCCTCCAGCTTTATCTTTTCAAGTATCTCTTTTTTCTCGCTGCGGGGGATATCCTGTCTCTGGTACTCCTTAACTAGAGCGCGTATCCTTTCATTGTTGCTGTATAATGTCATAATACTGCCTCCGTTTTGTTTTTGTCTACATCTGTTTTTCTGTTTACTGCATCAAAGCTTTGATATTTCCGCAGAGGTGATGTATTTCTCACCTCATGTGACAATAATATCACATCAAAGCTCATTTGTCAACAGAAAAAGTGATAAATTTATCACTTTTGTAGTCATGCACAAAAACGGAGGTCATTTTTCATGTGACATTTATATCACATCGTCAATTTTGTGATCGCCTTTTATGAACTTTTCCTCATATTCTTTTATTTCCGCATCACGCGCTTTGCAGTACAGTACCCCGAAAACCATCATACCCACCGCAGCGCCTGTACTCATCCCGAATGCAATGCCGATGGGTATATTCTTCATTACCGTACCTATGACCACTCCCGCCAGCATTCCCGCAGAAATACACAGCGGCAGTGCCATAACAGCACGCGATTTTTTCCGATCGTGATCGTTTTTCATTGTTATCTCCTTTGTTGTCTCAGCGGTATCCCTTTCAGATCTTCAGTCCTATGGGTATCACCGTTCTCACATACGCTGTGCGGCAGGTGCTGTCTTCTTTGCAGGCTTCGCTGCACTCATCGTCACAGCCAACTGCGCACACAGAAAATATCATCGCTGCGGCAGCTGCTGCAGCCGCAGCGAATGCGATGATACCTCTGATTATTCTTTTTCCCATTCTCTCCGTCTCTCTTTCATTTCAACACCATCAGACCCGTGCGCCCCTTTCTCCGTATAAAGGCGCGGTATGTGATGATACGCACCAAAGCAAGCCCTCTGCCCGTTGAGCGGGGGCTGCTAAGGTAAATATATTATATATCTCTCTTGAATGTGATCAGTACGCTGCCGCTCTTCTCGCGGATATTCACAGCTTCCCAGCCCCTTACAGACATATCTCTCATGATCTGTGTAGCTGCTCTGTAGCCCTTGTCGTGTACTGCCTTTACTACTCTGTATTCTTTCATGTTAGTCTCCTGTTTCATAATGATCCCTCCGAATGTTCGTCTCTTTTGTTACGGTTTCTCTTCTGTTTTTCCGATCTTTTTTCTCTCCAAAATTCATCATCTGCTACTCCGATGTTCTGCCCCTGCGTTTTCCTCCGCCGATGCTCATGGTGAATATCCTGTCGCTCATGAATATCCTCAGTGCCACGAAAAGGCACACTGCAAGGAACACGACCTGATATACAAGTCCACCTGCGTAAACGTTTAAATTTCCGAACATAGCATTCTCCGAAGCCATGAAGGAATGTGTGAAGGGTATCGCATACACCAGATATTTAGTCACGGGTGACAATGTCTTTATATCTATAAACATCGAAAGCATATACGGTATCATCGTACACATCATTATTGGCAGAGTCATGGTCTGTGCAGTCTTGGCATCGCTTGCCAGCACGCCAAGTATCAGTGCTACTGAAAGCGCTATCAGTATCGACAGGAACATCTGCACGCCCACCAGAGCGTACTGCCCTGCGTTCATCGTCAGTCCCAGCGCTTTCATAGCTTCGCTGTAATCGCTGTTATCGGTGGTATTTATTATACCGTTCATCATGTGTCTTGCGCCGAACATATACACCGCCGCCTGCATGGCAGCCACCACCGCCGCCGAAAGCATCTTCGCCGTGATGACGGATATCCTCGACACAGGTGTGGAAAGCAGAGTTTCCAGCGTTTTATCCACCTTTTCGGTACTTATGGCGTTGAGTATCATATTCGATGACATCATCACCAGCACGAACAGTACTATCGGCACCAGCATTGCCTGCACCGAACACATCTGCACGATAACGCTTGCCTGCACGTCGTAGCTCTTGTCTGTGACCACTGTGGTTTCTTTCAGCACCAGCGGCTGATTAAGAAACTCCACCTCGCTGTTGGTCAGCTTGTTTGCTGACACCTTTGAGCCGAAAACTACTTCCTTTACTGCCGCCGTGAGGTACTCCACCGCTGTCTGCGAGCCTGCATTCAGGTTCGACATGGAAGCCAGTGAGGTGAGCCGCTGAACGCTCTTGACCTCCGCGCATTCGCTGTTCTTCACGTTTTCGGTAAAACCGGCAGGTATTATGAGCACGCTCTTTACATCTGCCTTTTTAAGTTCCTTCGGATAATCATCCGACTCTATCTCGACCACATTGACCCTGCCGCCGTATTTGGCAAGGTTCGCTTTCAGGATCTTTATCATGTTCTCCGTGAACGCTGTGCCATCCTGATCGCATATATTGATATCCATCATAGTCTCGGCATTGTCCCTGACCGCCTTAGCCATCGTCTGACCTGCCAGTGAGAGCACCAGCACCGAGATGATCATTACCATCAGGGTCTGTAAATTGAGCATCTCGCGAAGTTCCTTGATAAAGAGGGTCTTGAATTTCATGCCTGCATCACCCCTCCATATCCTTTTTCATCACGACAAGCTCAAATACGTCTTCCAGATTATCCGCACGGTACTTGCCTATCAGTTCTGCGGGCGTACCCGTTTCCAGGAGATGTCCTCCCGCGATTATGCCCACTCTGTCGGAGACATACTCTATCTCCAGCATATTGTGCGAGGAAAGCAGGAAGCTCATGCCGTCCATCGCCAGTTTTTTTATCATACGCCTTATTTCCAGCGCATTTATTATATCCAGTCCCGAAGTAGGCTCATCGAGTATCGCAAGGTCGGGTCTTGACATTATCGCCCTTGCCAGCAGCAGCTTTCTCTGCATACCCCTCGAATAGCTTGCTATCTTGTCATTAAGCCTGTCACCCAGTTCACAGATCTCTCTGCCTGTGGCGACGTACTTTTCAGCCTCCTCCTTGTTTTCCGCGTAAAGTTCTGCCATGAACCTGAGATAGTCTATACCCTTCATGGTCTTATAAGCTCCCGCCTCGTCGGGAAGATAGGTTATGCATCTTCTCACCTTTTCGGGCTCGGTAAGTATACTGTGCCCGCTGACCTGCGCATCGCCCTCAGTTGCCTGCAAAAGCGTGGCTATCATGCGTATCGTGGTGGTCTTGCCTGCGCCGTTCGGTCCTATCAATGCGAATATCTCGCCTTTGCGGACATCGAACGTCACCTTTTCCGAAGCATACACTCCTTTTTTATACTGCTTGGAGAGTCCTCTGACCTCCAGCACATTGCCTTTGTCCATCTAAGAAAAGTTCACCTCTATATTATATAAGGGCTTTCCTCCGACTCCTCCGCCGCCAGGAAATCCTCCTGCACGATATCGTTCAGCAGTCCGCTGACACTTCCTATCATGCAGATCGCCGCAAGTGCGACCATGCCTTTCATATCGCCCCTTTGAGGAAGTCTCTGATTCAGAGCGAAGAAGCAAGCCGCTATAAGCATTGCCGCGATGAGACCCTTTAACAGGTCTTTGAAAAAATGTCTGTCATTCGTTTTCATGGTCGTACTCCTTTCGTGATCAACGTATCATTTTGTTCCTTTGTTCATTAAGCTGTCCGTTTTTTTCCGCACAGTCTTTGTGCGTCGGACATATATCTGTTCTTTATCTCAGTTTACATTATACACGCTAATATGAAAAAATGTTGCTATTTTGCGCGAATTGTAGTATTTTTGTCGTGAATGGCATTTTATCTCTTTATTAATCTCTTAATTATGTTAACTATAGCTATCAAACCGATCATTATTAATATTACAATTGAAGTGGTATCACCGTTAGTCTTTTCAGCCACAATGCCCGTAACAGCACCGAATGCTATCATAGCCGCTGCCTTTGCAATAACGTGTGTGTATGTTGTTCCTTTCATATCTGTCTCCTCCTTATCAGTCTATATACCCTATCTGTTCCTGCGAAAAAGATGATTCGATGCACATACAATGCTTGACGCGCCGCATATACAAGCCGCCGCAGAGCTGTAGTCATTTATTATCCCGATAATTCCCATGATCAGCATGAAAAATGCTATCGCTCTCAGTGCCCATACCTTAGTCATTGTATTTTTCATAGTTGTGTCCCCTTTCTTTTATATCCTATCTGTTCCCGCGAAGAAGGCGGTTGGATGCGATCACCAGGCTTGATGCGCCGCACAGACAAACCGTTGCATAGCTTGCGTCGTTGACCATCCCGATAATGCCTGTTATCAGCATGAATAATGCTATCGTTCTCAGTGCCCATACCTTAGTCATTGTGTTTTTCATAGTTGTGTCCCCTTTCTTTTATATCCTATCTGTTCCCGCGAAGAAGGCGGTTGGATGCGATCACCAGGCTTGATGCGCCGCACAGACAAACCGTTGCATAGTTAGTGTCCTTTACCATCCCGATTACGCCTGTTATCAGCATGAATAATGCTATCGCTCTCAGTGTCCATACCTTAGTCATTGTATTTTTCATAGTTGTGTCCCCTTTCTTATATATCCTATCTGTTCCCGCGAAGAAGGCGGTTGGATGCGATCACCAGGCTTGATGCGCCGCACAGACAAACCGTTGCATAGTTAGTGTCCTTTACCATCCCGATGATGCCCATGATCAGCATGAAAAATGCTATCGCTCTCAGTGTCCATACCTTAGTCATTGTGTTTTTCATAATATCGTCTCCTTTGTTTTATGGTCGGAACTTGTGTGTGACTGTTATGACTGTGTTTGTTGTTATTTCAGTCTTAACTGTATGTATACAGTATACACAGTTTGCACAGTTTTGTCAATATCCCCGAAATCGATTTGTACATTTGCATAATCGCACGCTGTTTTTGCTTCTGTTCATATTGCATATTGCACACATTCAGGCGTGTCAGGCTGTATCCCACTGTGTATATACGCCCTTATGCGCCGACTAACTGTATATATCCCGCCGCAGCTGTACACACTCAGTGTGAGCCGCCGTAAACTCCGAAAATTTGTGCAAAATGTCCCGCCCGAAAATTTGCATTTTTCATTTATATGTAGTATAATATATGATGTATGAGTATTTTTTATAAAGGAAGATGTAAATGTTATACAGACTTTTTTTCGGTAAGATGTATGAGTTTTTCGATGTGGGAAATCCTCCGAAATATTCTCTGTTCGTACTTTTGATGATAGCTTTCTCGTTTGGGTCATGCTTTCTGTCGCTGAAATATTTCAGGAAGATACTCCCGAAGGATCAGGGCAGAGAATTCGCTGTAAACGGAGCGCTTTCACAAGGCAAAGCAAGGGGCTGCGGACTTATTTTCATAACGACGTTCTGTCTTGCAGTTGCACTCTTCGTCCCGCTGGATACTGAACTGGTGATATATCTTGCACTGATATACGGTGCGATGATAACGGGTTATCTCGACGATGCTTCAAAGGTGCCCTGGGGCAACCTGAAAAAAGGTCTGCTGGACTTAGGCATATCACTGGGTGCTGCGCTGACGAGCTGGCATTACGGCGGTACTGAGATAACTATGCCGCTGCTGCACCTCAGCTTTGAAATACCCGCTGTTATATATATAGTACTCGCAGGCATACTGGTATGGACAGCAATAAACGTGACCAACTGCACCGACGGTGTGGACGGCCTTTGTGCCACACTTGTAATGACGGTAATGGTAGGTTTTATACTGGCATTCAATACCATTACAACGATGGTCGGCTATAACTTCCTGCACTTTGCTCCTATTATAATGCTGGCTACTCTGGCTGCGTACCTCTGGTTCAACTGCTCCCCCAGCACCATGCTGATGGGCGATGCGGGTTCAAGGGCATTGGGCGTACTGCTTGCGGTGCTCTTCCTGCAAAGCGGCAACCCTGTGGGCTTCATACCTGCCTGCATAGTTATCATACTCGACGGCGGACTCAGTCTGCTGAAAGTCAGCTTCATAAGATTTTTGAAAATGAAAAACTTCATGAAGGATATCCGCACTCCCATCCACGACCACTGCCGCAAGAACAAGGGCTGGTCAGATACTCAGGTGGTGATGCGCTTTGCCATCATCCAGCTGACAGTGGATATCCTCTACCTGGCGGCGACCAATTACGGCCGTCTTATAGGAATACGCTGACAGATACACATAAAAAGTTGGTGAAGGACAATAAAACGACTGCTGAAGAAATATTTCAAATACATCCTGGATGTAGGATTTATAGGTGTCATAATGATTCTCACCTACCGTATGTTATTTTCGGGACAGGAGATAAGTGAGATACTCGACGACCTCAAAGATGCGGACAACCGCTGGCTGCTGGGCGGGCTGGTGCTCACCTTCTGCTTTGTGGCGGGAGAATCCTGCATCATACATTATATGCTGAAGGTATGCAAACAGAAGGTATCCTTCCTCAGCTGCCTTAAATACTCTTTCATAGGGTTCTTTTTCAGCTATATAACACCCTCATCTTCGGGCGGACAGCCTGCGCAGATGTACTATATGAAAAAGGACGGCGTGAAGATAGGCTTCTCGACCCTGATAATGCTGCTGGTGACCATTGCATACAAATCGGTGCTGGTGCTGCTGGGACTGGTGCTGTTGATATTCAATTTTGATGCGGTATCCATGTACGGCGACAGGCTGGGCTGGCTGCTGGCGCTGGGCTTTGTGCTGAATGTGGCTTTCATATCGGGACTGGCTTTCCTGGTGGCAAGACCCGACTGGGCAAGACGGGCGGGCATCACGATACTCAACAAGCTGACCGACTGGAAGATAGTCAAGGAAAAGAATCACGACAAGGCGCTGGACAAGATAAGCCGTATATGCGACAGCTACGCCATAGGCTCCTCCTACCTGAAAGAAAATGCGGGAGTGGCAGTCAAGGTGTTCGTGATGACACTGGTACAGAGACTGTGCCTGTTCTCGGTGACATGGGTGGTATACAAGGCTTACGGGCTGTCGGGTGTCAGCTTCATAGATATAGTCACCATGCAGATAATGATAGCCGTTGCGGTGGAAATGCTGCCGCTGCCCGGTGCTGCGGGCGCTACGGAAGCCAGCTTCATACTGGTGTATGAAAATATATTCGGCTCCGAGCTGGTAAAATCCGCACTGCTGTTGAGCCGCGGACTTACCTTCTACGCGGTGCTGATAGTCGGCGGACTGATAACATTCATAGCACATATAAAGGTCATGCGCTCCGACAAACAGCTAAATATCCCTGTTGAGCACCGATAGGAACGATATAAATATTATAAGATGGAAAAGAGAATAACAAATGATAGGCTTTTACAATTATTCGGTAATACTGACATACATCGGTCTGCTGTCATCGGTATACGGCATAACACAGGTATTTGAGGGCAATGATGCGGTGGCATTCTTCTGCCTGGTGATATCGGGTATATGCGACCTGTTTGACGGAAAGATCGCCCGCTCCATGAAGAACCGCACCGACCATGAAAAGGTCTTCGGCATACAGATAGACTCGCTGTGCGACCTTGTATGCTTCGGCGTTTTCCCTGCGGTGCTGGGATACCACTACGACCAGACTGTATACCCCATGCGGCTGATCCCCTCGCTGATGATAGTGCTGGCGGCGGTGATAAGGCTGGGTTACTTCAACGTAATGGAAGAAGAACGCCAGCGGGAGACTGCCGAGAACCGCAAGGAGTATGAGGGTCTGCCCGTGACCAGCGTGTGCATCGTGCTGCCGCTGCTGTATGTGGGCAGGCATAACATACCTCAGTATATCTATCCCTATGTATTTCAGGGATTTCTGGTGCTGATATCAGTGCTTTTCGTGCTGAGGATAAAGGTCAACAAGCCCACCAACAAGGGCTTGCTGATAATGTTCACACTGGGTATAGTTATACTGTTCAGCTACCTTAAAATGAACCATATCATATAAGCGGAGATATCAAGGACTTAAAAGGACAAGGAGGTCAACAGGATGAAGTACAGAGACAGACAGGGCAATGAATACAAGATAACCACAAAGCAGGACAGGCTGCTGAATGACGCTTACGAAAGCTATTTCGGGAGAAGCGTGCTGGAGATAGCATCGCTGCCCGCATTCTCAAAGCTTAGCAGAAAGGTGCTTTCCAGCAGGCTGAGCGGCGGATTTATCGAGTCTTTCGCGGAGAGCAACGGGATAGATATGTTCGACTACGAGGAGAAGCAGTATTCTTCCTTCAACGAGTTCTTCACCCGCAAGATAAAGCCGGGACGCAGATATTTCGAGCATGACGAGCATACTCTGGTATCGCCCTCCGACGGCAAGGTGAGCGCCTACGAGATAACGCCCTCCAACACCTTTGTGATAAAGAATTCCGTGTACAGCGTTGACAGCCTGCTGAGAGACAAAAAGCTGGCAAAGAAGTACGCAGGCGGCTATGCGCTGGTTATTAGACTGAGCGTGGATGACTACCACAGATACATATACCCATTAAGCGGCATAAAGAGCCATGACCGCGAGATAAAGGGCTTTCTCAACACCGTGAACCCTGTTGCCAACCGCCATGTGGAGGTATACAAGGAGAATTCCCGCACCTACTGTATGCTGCGCACCGAGTTTTTCGGGGACGTGATACAGATGGAAGTGGGCGCACTGATGGTGGGCAGGATATCCAACCACCACGCGGAGAAGCGCCGCGTTTCTCAGGGTGAGGAAAAGGGTATGTTCGAGTTCGGCGGCTCGACTATCGTGCTGCTGCTGGAAAAAGGCAAAGCCATACTCGATGAGGACCTGCTGAAAAATACTTCCGAAGGCTGTGAGACTAAGGTCAAACAGGGCGAGCATCTGGCGAAGTCCGCAAAGTAAGGGTTATGGATACCGAAGTCACCAAAGCCTATTACGCGGGAAAGAAAAGGGCGGATATATGCAGCTGTGATTACTGCCGTAACTTTATGGATGAGGTAAAAAGCGCGTACCCCGAAGCCGCAGAGTATCTCTCTTCCATCGGCGTTGATATCGCACTCCCATACGAGGTACTTCTGCCTATAGAGAACGATGACGGCACTATGGATTATTACGCTGTGGATTATTTTATCTGCGGCGAGCCCGACGGATTTGAGGATACAAAGGTCGGGGATATCACCGTACAGGTCGCCGAAGCGTACCCGCGCCCCGATAATTACGACGGCAGTTATTTCGTCATTACCCTGGGGACTTTCCGTATCAGACGCAGGACAGACAAGTATGCATTCAGGTGAACGGAGTGATACCATGTGCCTTATATGTGACAGGATAGATATGATAAAAAGGGGCGAAAATCCCTATTTCGTGAAAGAGCTTGAAACAGGCTATGTCGTCATCGGAGATCATCAGCATTTTTATGGATACACCCTGTTTCTCTATAAGCATCACGGTGACAAGACCGAACTTTTCCATTTAGCCCCCCAAGAGAGGGCTAAATTCATGGAGGAGATGGTGCTGGCGGCTGAGGCGGCGGCTAAGGCTTTCGGGGCTGAGAAGATGAATTACGAGCTTCTCGGCATGGGTGATGCACATCTCCACTGGCATCTTTTCCCGCGAAGAACGGGAGATATCGGCAATCACTTCAACAACGGCAGAGGTCCTGTGTGGAGCATACCGATGGAAGAAATGTACAGCGACGACAACCGCCCGTCGGCGGAAGAGCTGGAAGCCATGAAGCAGAAGCTGAGGACGGAGCTGGAAAGGATATCCTATGAATGATGTGATAAGTTTTATACAGCAGGAGTTCGGCAAGTTCTGTCAGTTTTGCCCGCCGCTCAGTGAAGAGCAGTATCCTCTTGCCGAAAAAATGCTGCCGACTGTGCTGTTTGAGGTATTGAAGATCAGCAACGGCGTACTTGCATTGATGTCGCTGCCGAATGTGGATGACGGCAAACCCTTTCCTATGGGCTATATCATAGACGACTTTGACGGTATATGTTCGGGAACGAAAGAGTTCCATGAATTATTCGGGACAGAAGGTCTTGCTTTTGCGGGCAACGGCGCAGGCGGCTTTTTTATAATGGGACCCGATGGGAAAATATTCCTTTATGAGTGCGCAGGCGAAGACGGTATATGCTATGCCGATGATATTATGGAATATATTTCCAAAAGTGCGGAGTATATCTCCGAAATGCAGTAGTGCATAATAGTAAGTAAAATGAATTTTAAACAAAGATGGTGAACTAATTGCTTAGATACAACGCAGCAGATATCGACAACAGATTTTACTATGACGGTAATGATCTGGGGGCGACGATAACAGGCGAAAACAAGGACAGGACTGTCTTCAAGACCTGGTCGCCGCTGGCTACGGGAGTATATCTCAACCTGTACCTGGACGGCGAAGGCGACAACCGCATAGAGACTCTGCCAATGGAAATGCTGGACAAAGGCGTATGGTATGTGGAGCTGTTCCGCAGCTGTGACGGGCTTTTCTATACATTCTCCTACGAATTCGAGAATGCACACAACAGTATCGAGACTATCGACATCTACGCCAAAGCCTGCGGTGTGAACGGCAACAGGGGCGCTGTGATAGATATGAGCACCACCGACCCCAAAGGCTGGGACGATGTGCCCAAGCCTGTATGCAAGGATGCCTGTCAGGCGATAGTATACGAATGTCATGTTAGGGATTTTTCCATTGACGAGAGTTCGGGTGTCTGTCCCGAACACAGAGGAAAATTTCTGGGCTTCACCCACAGCCGCACACGCTGCGGAAAATCGGAGACTTGTCTTGACCACCTGCTGGAACTGGGTATAACTCATGTACACCTGCTGCCTGTGGCAGATTATGCCACAGTGGATGAAGCACATCCCGAGAAAAAGCAGTACAACTGGGGCTACGACCCGAAGAACTACAACTGCCTTGAAGGTTCCTATTCCACCGACCCCTTTGACCCCAAATGCCGTATACGCGAGTTCAAGGAACTGGTGATGACATTGCACAAAAACGGCATCGGCGTTATAATGGATGTGGTTTACAACCATACATATCACACTCAGGACAGTTCCTTTGAAAAGGCATTTCCCAGATACTACCACCGCACCAGACGGGACGGCAGCTTTTCAAACGGTTCGGGCTGCGGAAATGAGACTGCATCCGACCACCTGATGTTCAGGAAATTCATGATAGACTCCCTGAAATTCTGGGCTACGGAGTACAAGGTGGACGGTTTCCGCTTTGACCTTATGGCACTGCATGACATTGAGACTGTCAATATCATCCGCGATGAACTGAACAAGCTGGATTCCGGACTGCTGATGTACGGTGAAGGCTGGACAGGCGGAGAATCCCCCATGCCTGCGGACAAGCTGGCATACAAATGGAACAGCTACGATTTTGGCAGAGTGGGACTGTTTAACGATAATATCAGAGATTCCGTCAAGGGCGGCACCTTCAACCCCTACGATCTGGGATTTATAAGCGGCAACAGAAATACTTCGTCTATACTGCGCCGCGGAATAGCGGGCTCTGTGCCCCATCATCAGCTGAATGACGCTTCCGAAGCCTGCTGGGCTTTTGAGCCTACACAGGCGGTAAACTATGCGGAAGCCCACGATAATCATACTCTATGGGACAAGCTGAAAATATCGTGCAGCAATCATTTCTCCGCCGCCGATCTTATCAAGATGGACAGGCTGGCGGCAGCGATCATCATACTCTCACAGGGTATGCCCTTTATACAACTGGGACAGGATTTTCTCAGGAGCAAGCCGAGAAAACTGGGTGAGAACGAAAGCCCCAACGGTGCAAACATCTACAGCCACGACAGCTACAACGCCCCCGACTACACCAATGCAATAAAATGGGGCAAAAAGAACAAGTACCGCTGTGTATTCAACTACTACAAGGCGCTGATAAAGCTGCGCAGATCCAGCGGGCTGTTCCGTATGGCGGACAAGCAGGAGGTCGAGAAGCACCTGGAATTCATCAACACAGGTGACTACAATTTCGTGGTGTGGAAGCTGGAAAACGAAAATGAATGCTTCGTCATCGCCCTCAACCCCTACCTCGAAGACAGATACCTTGATCTGCCCGACGGTAAATTCTACCGCAGGCTGGACGAATTCGGCTTCATCAACGAGGACGAGATCTCGGGGAAAGTACGCTGTGCGCCGCTGGCGGCAACTGTGTTCAAGAGGATATAAGGTCATTTACGGAGAACGCCTTTGCGCTCTCCGTTTTTTGTTGACATAGCATAAAAATGGTGATATAATTATCTTTGGTGACGACTGCACAGTATTGTATGCTGTGCGGTACTATTACTTTAAGGAGATAAAAGATATGCATACAGAATTTCTGATGGGCAATGCTGCCATTGCAAGAGGTGCCATAGCCGCAGGGCTGAATGTCATCTCGGGTTATCCCGGCACGCCCTCCACTGAGGTGCTGGAGACGACCGCAAAGGTCAATGACGGCAGTATCTATGTGGAGTGGTCGGTGAACGAAAAGGCTGCGCTGGAAGTGGGCGCAGGTGCTGCATACAGCGGTGCAAGATGTATGGTCACGATGAAGCAGGTGGGACTGAACGTTGCTTCCGACCCGCTGATGAGTCTTGCCTACATCGGCGTTAAGGGCGGTATGGTGATAATGGTGGCTGACGATCCGGGTCCCATATCCTCACAGACCGAACAGGATACCCGCACCTTTGCGGCATTCTCAAAACTTCCCTGTTTTGACCCCTCATCCGTTCAGGAAGCCTACGACATGATACAGGAAGCCTTTGAGTACTCGGAGAAATACCACACACCTGTGCTTTTCCGCCCGACCACAAGAGTCTGTCACGGTTATGCGTCGATAAACGTTAAGGACGACAGCGAGTGCAGGAAAAACCGGCCCGAAGGCTTTGTGCGTGACCCCATGAAGTGGGTAATCTTCCCGAGACTGTCTTTCAAGGCTCACGGAGATATCGAAAAGCGCAATACCGAACTTTCAAAGGTGTTCAGCGAGAGCGGGCTGAATACTGTAAGCGGCGGTGAGGGCAGAAAGGGCATTGCCACTCACGGAATAAGCTACACCTACACCAGAGAAGCCCTGAAAGCGCTGGATACGGATGCGCCGCTGTTCAAGGTGGGCACGCCCTTTCCCTTCCCCGAAGAAGCTGCAAAAGCATTCCTTGAACCGCTGGACGAAGTGCTTTGCGTTGAGGAACTTGACCCCGTTATCGAACGCGGGCTGGTATATGTCTGCGGAAAGTACGGGCTGAAAACGAAGATATACGGCAAGCAGACAGGTCACATCCCCGCAGCGGGCGAGAATACCTGTTCTTCAGTAAAGCGTGCGGCGGCTGAATTTCTCGGCATAGAACTGCCTGCTGACACTAAGGCGGAGGATGTTCCTCCACTGCCTGTAAGACCCCCTGTGCTTTGTGCGGGATGTCCTCACAGGGCTTCGTTCTTTGCGGTAAAGCAGGCGATGAAAGGCGTAAAGAGCGTGTTCTGCGGCGATATAGGCTGTTACACTCTCGGCAATGCAATGCCGCTGGATATGGTGGACACCTGCCTTTGCATGGGTGCAGGCGTGAACATCACTCAGGGTATCGGCAGGATATCCCCCGATACAAAGTGCTTTGCCTTTGTGGGCGACTCCACTTTCTTCGCATCCGCGATAACGGGCGCTGTGAATGCGGTGTACAATCAGGCGGATATGGTGCTGGTGGTGCTGGATAATTCTACCACTGCCATGACAGGACATCAGCCCCACCCCGGAACCGGCAGGACGATGATGGGACAGGTGGTCGATAAGGTAAATATTGAACAGGTACTTCGCGGCATTGGCGTGAAGACCGTTGAAACGGTTGACCCGCTGAAACTGGAAGAAGCTGTCAGCACTGTAAAGCGTGTGGCAGAGGAAAAGGGCGTGAAGGCGATAATATTCAAGTCGCCCTGTGCGGTGCTTATCAAGCCCGACAAGCCCGCAGTTATCGACAGCGAAAAGTGCATAAACTGCAAAAAGTGTATAAACTCACTGGGCTGTCCCGGACTTGTGATAAAGGACGGCAGAGTATCGGTGGAGGAAAGCCTGTGTACGGGCTGCGGACTGTGTGCGCAGGTATGTCCCGTGAATGCGATAGGAGGCGGCAAAAATGCAGAATAATATACTTATATGCGGCGTAGGCGGACAGGGCATAGTGCTGACCTCAAAGCTGATCGCGGCTACCGCGATGGCAAAGGGCATCCCCGTGATGAGTGCTGAGACCATTGGTATGGCGCAGAAAGGCGGCAGTGTGTTCAGCTTTTTAAGGCTGGGCGATGATCTTTACTGCCCCATGTTCCCCGAAAAGACCGCTGACCTGATAATAGCCTTTGAGCCTGCGGAAGCGGTGAGGATGCTGCCCTACCTCAAAGAGGGCGGAAAGGTGATAGTGAACACCCACCCCATCATGCCCGTTACAGCATCGCTGAAAGGCAGCAGCTACAACGGCAGTGAGATGCTGGAATATCTGGAAAAGCACGTCACCGAACTCAAAACGGTGGATGGCGAAGCCGCCTGCCGCGAAGTGGGTTCACCGAGAGCCCTCAATATGATCATGCTGGGACAGGCAGTAAGGACGAATGTACTGCCCTTTGGCATAGACGACGTTGAGGATACCATGAAAAAGACAGTCAAGCCCCAGTTCATCGAAATGAACAGCAAAGCATTGAGACTGTCATAACTTCTCCATATTTCTATACACATGACAGATCAAAACAATAAGCCGGCTGCGAGTGAACAGCCGGCTTATTTTACTTGATATTATTTCGATCTTACGATCTCGAAGTTGCCCTTGAATACTAAAACTACCAGCAGGATAGATGCCACTATGACAACGGCAGCTACTGCAAGACCGATAACGGACTTCTTGTTGATCTGGAAGCCGTCCTCATGTGCGGGCAGAAGATGTATTGCTTTCAGTGCCTGAGAAAGGGGCTTATACAGCATGAATGTGATAGCCGCATTCAGCACGCTCTTTATCAGGTTGAAGGGCAGCAGCAGGGGAACTATCATACCGACTACTGTCTTGGTATCGCAGTGTGCGTAGATAGGTGTTATCAGCAGGTTCATGACGATCATTACCGCTGTCATTGCGAATACAGCTGCCGCAAGTCCCATCACAGCGCCCTTGAAGCTCTTGTTGTACTTGTATATCAGCGAAGCTGTTACCGCAAAAGTCGCACTGCCTGCAAAATTCATCAGCGCACCCCAGAAGCCTGTATCGGAAAGTGTCACCATCTCCAGCAGAGACTCCACCAGTGCCACACCTGCCGCTGCAAGGGGACCGAAGACAAAGCCTGCCATTGTGATGAATACGTCCTTGAATTCCAGCGTCAGGAAGCTGACCTTGAACCTGAAAACAAACAGGCACAGATAACCAAGTGCTGCGAACATCGCCAGTATGGTCATCTTCTTGACATTGAACTTCTTTGCGGGTGCTGCCCCTGTAATTACTTTGCTGCTCATAAAAAATTCCTCCAAATAATCATTATTCGGGAGAAACGATAAAAATGCCCCCAAGACGTACTTGGGGGCAGACTTTTTTTACTGTCGTTTCTTCCATCCGGACTTTGACCGTCGGTACGGGATTTTCACCCGATCGGCGCTGCATTTTCCGCAGCGTTCGAGGACTTACAAATATCAAGCTCGCTTGATATTGCTTACCTCCGGTGTGGACTTTCACCACCCCTGAAACATATCAGATATTCTGTTTTTGCTTTGACCGAAATTACGCGGGATCAATCCTCGTCGTCTTCGGTAAAGTCAAATTCAAGACTCTCGCCGCAGTTCGGACAATTTACCGAACCCTCACCGACCATCTTGTCGTCGAGAACTATAGTCTCGCCGCAGGTAGGGCATACGCACTCATACAGTGTATCGTCGCCGAAGTAATCCTCGTCGTCATCCTCACCGTCATAGCCCTCATCGTAGAAAGCGTCCTCCAGATCGGAAAGATCATCGCTGATGCTGTCAACCACATCAACAGTTTCATCGGCAAGCACTGTAACGTCCTCGATAGCCTTAGCCATCTCCTCCATCAGTTCAGCCATTGCCTTCAGCACCTTGCCCTGATCGGTAGTTTCGTCGATCTTCATACCTTCCATCAGACCCTTGATATACGCCGCCTTATTGGTAAGCTCCATTTAAAACGCCCCCTTTACGATAGACAAGCTGTCCGCATCCGCAGACCGCCTTATAACATAATATGTTATGCAATATGCTATGCATTACGCATTGTGCATTATGAATTATGCACGCTCCATGTACTCGCAGGTACGGGTATCGATCCTGATCCTGTCGCCTGTGTTGATGAACAGAGGAACTCTGATCTCTGCACCTGTCTCAACAGTTGCGGGCTTTGTAGCGTTGGTAGCGGTGTTGCCCTTCTCGCCGGGTTCGGTCTCTGTTACCTCCAGGTCTACAAAGAAAGGAGGCTCAACGCCGAATACCTGACCCTTGTAGGACAGTATCTTACATACCATGTTCTCCTTAACGAACTTGAAGTTGTCGGAAAGCTCGCTCTTGTTAACGGGGATGAGCTCGAAGGTCTCTGCGTCCATAAAGTAGTAGAGATCGCCGTCGCTGTAGGAATACTCCATATCCTTTCTCTCAACATAAGCGGTAGGGAACTTTGCTGTGGGGTTGTAGGTCTTTTCAATTACGGAACCCGTAATAACGTTCTTTACCTTTGCTCTTACGAAAGCTGCGCCTTTACCGGGCTTAACGTGCTGGAATTCAACGATCTGCATAACGTTGCCTTCCTCTTCAAAAGTCATGCCATTTCTGAAATCACCGGCTGTTACCATATTTTAGTACCTCCATAATCTTCTATGATCTTGTCAAAATCATACTTGCACATTTACATATAATAATCATACCATATTTCTCTCTGCATTTCAAGTCTTTTAAAAAACTTTTTAAAATTTATTATCATTATTTTTTTCACCCTTCGCTCAAGCCCTCATGTTACACACAGACAGGCTTCACAGCAATACAAATTGTTGTGACAAACGGAAAATATTATTAAGATTTGAAAATTAATCTTTTATTTGAAACAGATATGTGCTATAATCATTTTGGCGGCGGAGTGGTGTCCGCCCCAAATCAAGGAAAACAAGATGTGATCAGACAACGGAGGAATTCAAATGAATATTGCAGTTGCACAGTCGGGCGGACCGACCTGCGCCATCAACGCTTCTCTGGTAGGGGTATTCAAGGAAGCACTGAAAACTCCCGCGATAGACGCAGTTTTCGGCTCTATCAACGGTATCGAGGGCATGATCAAGGATGAACTCATCGACCTTAAACTGGTGATAAGGTCAAACGAGGATATGGAGCTTCTGAGACAGACGCCCTCAACGGTGCTGGGTTCCTGCCGTTACAAGCTGCCTGCGTTTGAAAAGGACGATGAGGTATACGAAAAGATACGCACAAATCTGGAAAAGCACCGCATCGAAGCCTTTTTCTACATTGGCGGCAATGATTCGATGGATACGGTGGACAAGCTGTCGGCTTACCTTAAAGAGGTAGGTTCGGACATAAGGGTCATAGGCATACCCAAGACCATTGACAACGATCTGCCTGTTACCGACCACACTCCCGGTTTTGGTTCGGCGGCGAAATATGTGGCGGCTACGGTACAGGAGATCATACGCGACAGTTCGGTATACTCCATAGAATCGGTGACTATAGTAGAGATCATGGGCAGGCACGCAGGCTGGCTGACGGCTTCCACCTGTGTGCTGAGGGCAAACGACGAGATCGCGCCGCATCTTATATATCTTCCCGAGTGTCAGCTGAATGCTGAAAAGTTCCTGGAGGATGTACGCAGTATGCAGGCTAAGCACAAGGCTGTCATCGTTGCGGTATCCGAGGGTGTAAGGCTGCCTGAGGAGAACAGGGGTGCTGTTGTGGTGGAC
>NZ_CAMHRZ010000004.1 GCF_946187255.1 uncultured Ruminococcus sp. | reverse complement strand
TTAGTGCCGTCCTTGTTGGCAACAGTCTCGGCAGAGGTCCCATAGCACACCTTCTCCTCATACTTTGCAGGAACGTGTGCTGCGTAGTACTGGGGTATCACCACCTCGAAAGGCGACGAGTTCTGAACGTGTACCTGCATCTCGATGACGCGGTAATTCTCGTTCTTTTCGGATGAAAAAGCCTCCTGATTATACACCGAATAGTTTGACAGTGCATAAGCCTTGAACTCTGTCATGCCCATTTTCGCAAAGATATTCCTGTCGAAATCCACCTTGGTCTCCTCGGTGGTGCTGTTCATCAGCGGCGGCAGGAAAAGCAGTGCGCAGGCAAGCAGCAGCAGCGCAGTCGTGATCCATATAACGATCTTCTTGCGCTCAACATAGGATGAACCCACTTTTACGCCCTGATGCATCAGGTCGGGGGCTTTTTTATTGATATTCTGTCTGGGGATGAAGCTGTCATCTTCATTTTCAGCCGCATCACGCCGCGCTTTGGCTCTTTTTTCCGAGCCCTCATAATTGGTATCGACACCGCCCATGCGCGTTCTTCTCTCATATCTGCCCGAAGCAAATATATCACTGGCGGCATCCATGCCTCTGCCTGTACGGGATCCGCTCTGCAGATCCTTGAAGCTGATATTATCAGGTACTTTCAGGCTGTCCATCGAGGCGCCGCCTCTGCGCTTGGTCTGTAAAGTTTTATCAATTGCCAAATCTTCTCATCCCTCAAATATATCCATCTATATCCGTTATTCTTTACTTCTTCCCGATAAGCGGTCTCAGGCAGTCCATAATGCGCTCTTTGGTATCCTTAATATGCAGCGCAGCCGCTTTCTCGGAACATTTTTTCAGTTTATCGGGATCATCGAGATAATCCTTTACCGCACCGATAAACTTTTCCTCCGTCAGATCCTTTTCCTCGATAACTATGCCAGCACCCGCGTTCTGCAGCACCATACCGTTATGGTACTGGTGGTTCTCAGCCACCCAGGGAGAAGGTATAAGTATCGAACATCTTCCCATAGCTTCTATCTCCGCCAGCGAAGCAGCGCCGCAGCGGGTTATGATAAGGTCGCAGGCAGCCATTGCCTTGGGCATATCCACATAGCTGTCCACGATGAAGTGCTTGTCGCCCTTCAGTTTGATCCCCTGCTTCTCGCAGTCACCGATATAATTTGCGTAGTCCTTATAGGTGCCGTAGGAATGGATATGCCATACCTCTCTGCCTTCCTTCTGGTACCACTTGAACAGCTTCATTATATTCTCGTTGAGTACCTTTGAGCCCAGACTTCCGCCTGCGGAGAGCACCACCTTTGCATCTTCGGGGATACCCAGCTTTTTGCGGGCTTCCTCCTTTGTCAGTCTGCCGAAGCCGCCTCTTACCGGCAATCCCGTAACCACGCATTTCTTAGCGTCGGGGAAATTCTTCCTGGACTCCTCAACGGTCATCATGACAACGTCCACTTTCTTTGAAAGTATCTTGTTGGTAACGCCCGCAAAAGCGTTCTGTTCATGTATCGCTGTCCTGATGCCCATATTTGCAGCCGCCCTGACCACAGGACCGCTGACGTATCCGCCCGTACCTATCACAAGATCGGGTTTGAAGCCTCTGATTATCTCCTTGCAGCGGCTGCCCGACTTTGCAAGATACACTGCCGCCCTGAGATTTCTTTTGATATTCTCGGCATTTATCTGCCGCTGGAACCCCTCTATCCTCAGAGGTTCAAATCGGTAGCCCGCCTTCGGGACCAGTTTTGCCTCCAGTTTGTCGGGATTGCCTGCAAAGCAGATCTCGGCATCGGGGTAGTTTTCCTTAATTATCTCGGCTATGGCAAGGGCAGGGTTCACATGACCCGCAGTGCCGCCGCCGGCTAGCAGTACCTTCAGCATACGGTATACCTCTTTTATCAAATTATATTTACGCCATTTTATCGTATCTATTATACATAATATTTGTTAATAAAGAAACTGTTTTTGGTTAACAGTTAACAAAATATATAATGCCGCACAACAAAACTCAGCGTTGAACGGCATTTTTCCCATGAAACCTGTTATTTCTTGATATTGCCCTGTCGGGAAATATTCAGCAGGATACCCATTTCTGCCAGCTGGATGATAAGTGCTGTACCTCCGTAGCTGAAAAACGGCAGGGATATTCCCGTATTCGGGAAAGAGTTCGATGCGACCATTATATTAAGGAACGCCTGCAAGCCTATCTGTATCGTTATGCCCGCAGCCACCAGCATACCAAAGCGGTCCTTCGCGTTCGCCGCGATGTAAAATCCTCTCAGCACGAAGATAACAAACAGCACCACAACTACCAGTGCGCCCACAAAGCCCAGTTCCTCGCAGATTATCGCGAAAACGAAGTCGTTCTGCGCTTCGGGCAGGTAGAGGAATTTCTGCCTTGATTCACCGAATCCCAGTCCGAACCAGCCGCCCGAACCTATCGCCACCAGCGAATTGTAGGTCTGCCAGGTGGTGTTCTGTATGTCCGATTCGGGGTGCTGCCAGCTCTCGAAACGCTGTTCGATATAGGAGAACTTTCCCGCCAGCATCAGCACGCCGAACGCCAGCGCCGCCAGCGCCAGCAGTACGATTATAAATCTCCAGAAGGTCTTTGCGGGCATACCGCTGACGAACATCATACTGACTCCGATGACACCGATTATCAGCACCGCCGAAAGGTGTCTCTGCAAGCCCAGTACTATTACAGTAAATCCCATTATCGCCGTAAATGGTATGACGCAGAACTTCCAGTTATCGAACTTCGGGAAATTAACCGCCATGATATAGGCGAATATTATTATGAACGCCACTTTCAGCAGCTCCGATGGCTGGAACTGCACGAAACCCAGATCTATCCATCGGCTCGCATCCGCCGTTGACGACCCGAAGAACGCCGCATACATACACGCGCCGTACATCACCGCAAAAAACAGATAGCATATCCATGTATTCTGGAAAAAGTGATAATCCAGCACCGATACGAACAGCAGCACGCAAAGACCTATGCCCGCATACAGCACCTGCTTTTTCGCGTAGAAATAACCGTCACCCGCGTCGTTGAGTCCCCATGCGTAGGATGCAGAGAACATCATCAGCACGCCGAAACCCAGCAGCACAAGTATCAGTATCAGGAAAGGCATATCCACCCCGTACCTGATAGACTTGAAATTCAGGTTCCATTTTTTTCTCGCCTGCGCCACGGGCTGCCTGCCCAGCAGGTGATTATTCATCGTAAGACCGCCGTCGCGGTCGCGGAAAATACCCTTATCAGCCATTAATGCTGTCCCTCCGAAATACGCCGAAGCTACTTCACTATCAGCTTCGACTCATATATGCTGTAAGCCGCCGCCCCCACGCAGAACAGTCCCTGCGCCAGTGCCAGCACAGCCATTATACGGCTGTCCGTCCACCCGCAGTTCCTCATGTGCTCATGCAGCGTTGCGCCTTTGAGCAGCAGCTTCTTTTTTCCTGCAAATACCGCCCGCTGCAATATATGCGCAGCAAGCTCGATCAGCGGCACCGCCATTGCCAACAGCACTGCACCGTGCAGTCCCGAAAGCATAAGTATGCCGCACATCATGCCCCCCATGAACATCCCGCCGGATTGTCCCGTAAAGAGCTTTGAGGGCTTCATGCCCCACACAAGATACCCCGCACAGCTTCCCGCCGCACAAAGGCATACCAGTCTCAAAAGCTCCCTGCTGCCGTCACCGAACGCCGCAGAAAGCCCCAGATATCCCATAAACATGACCATTGCACAGCTTCCGTCCACGCCCGTGTCATGTATGCCGTGCTGACAGTCACACACCTCCGCCGCAGTTATCAGCACTGTCATAAGTATCGCAGTCAGCGGTATATAAACGATACCCTGATCGATATACCCCCACCTGAAAGGCAGCAGCAGCATTTTGCAGCTGTAGCCGAATGATCTCATCAGCAGGGTGAAGCATCCGCTCAGCACCAGCTTTATCGCTATGCGGTAGCGGCTTTTCATGCCGATGCCGTTCCTCACGTCGCGGTCATAGTCCTCCGCCAGCCCCACAGCCGTCAGCAGACCCGTGTACATTATCACGCAAAGAAGTCCCCGCAGCTGCGCACTGTCCGCGCCTAACACTGCGGTGCCCGCCGTACAGGCGACCAGAAAGCTGATGAACATCACAGCACCGCCGCCTCTCGGCTCGGAACCGTCCTGTGCAAAACGGTCCCCGATATATATATCAAACTTCCCCGTCTTCAGCTTCCTGAACAGGGGCACACACAGCCGCCCGAGAAGTGCTCCCACAGCCAGCTGCATCGCAAATATAACAAAGGTCAGCTTCACTGCTGTTTTATCGCCTCGTATACTTCCTCCAGCTTCATGCCGCGGCTGCCCTTGAACAGCACCGCGTCGCCCTCACGGAGATTTTCTTTAAGGTACGCCGCCAGATCCTCGTGAGTATCAAAGTGCGCCGTATTTGCGCGGTCGAAGCCCTTGTCGCAGGCACCTTCTATATAGTATGACGAATTCTTGCCGTAGCACAGCAGTACATCCGTCTTTGAAGCCTTTACATACTCGCCCACAGTGCGGTGATACCTTGCTGCGCCCTTGCCCAGCTCCAGCATATCTCCCAGCACTGCAAAACGCCTGCCGCTGACGCATATCTGACTGAGCACCGAAAGGCTCGCCTTCATGGAATCGGGTGCCGCATTATAGCAGTCAAGCACGAAGGTCATACCGTTCTCGGTGAATATATTCTGTCTCATGCCTTCGGGACGGTAATCCGCCAGTCCCGCGATGATATCATCATTCTCCATGCCAACGGCTGCGCCCACACAGAAAGCAGCCAGCGCATTCTTGATATTATGCTCGCCCAGGCAGTTTATCCTTGCGGAGAACTTCTCGCGGGCATAGTGTATCGTGAAGCTGATGCCCTTGCCGTCCGCCGCTATATCGGATGCATAAACATCGCAGTCCTTCTTTGATACCGAATAGTACCATACCTTCCTGTCACCGTATATCTCCGCCTTTGCCAGTATCCTGTCATCACGGCAGAGTATCAGCGGTGCATCGGGGGAAGCGCCGTCAAGTATCTCCAGCTTTGCTTTGAGTATGCCATCCTGCGAACCGAGATTTTCGATATGCGATACGCCTATATTAGTAATGACGCATACCGTAGGCTTACAGCTTGTGGACATACGCGATATCTCGCCCTTATGGTTCATGCCCATCTCTATGACAGCCGCCTTGTGGGTGCTGTCAAGCTCCAGCAGAGTTTTGGGCATACCCACCTCGTTATTGTGATTGGCTTCCGTTTTCAGGGTCTTGAAGCCTCTCGAAAGCACGCTGTATATCATTTCCTTAGTGGTGGTCTTTCCCACACTGCCCGTTATGCCCACCAGCGGTATATCGAACCTGCTGCGGTAATAGGACGCAACGTCCAGCAGTGCCTGCGCCGTTGAATCAACGATAAGGCACCTTGCGCCCGCCACAGGTCTTTCCGTAACGACTGCCACCGCGCCCGACTCCATAGCCTGCACCGCAAAATCGTGACCGTCGAAGTTAGCGCCTTTGAGCGCGATGAACAGCGAACCCTCGCTTATCGTTCTTGTATCGGTGGAGATATCCTTTATCTCCACATCAGCAGGATAGCCGTAGCTTCCCCTGACAGCCTCTATTACCTCTGAAAGCATTATTTTTTCCATTGCTTTACCACCTTTGCTTAAACCCGCCCGTGGGGCTGAGTATCCACTTTTTTATCAAAGTTCCTTCAGCGCTTCGGCAACTACCTCGCGCTCATCAAAATGTATCTTAACGCCGCCCGCAAGTATCTGATAATCCTCATGACCCTTGCCCGCCAGCACGATGATATCGTCCTTTTCGGCGTTCTTCACAGCCCAGTGTATCGCCTCGCGCCTGTCGGTTATGCGGACGTAGGGCGTATCCTTGCCGTTGAGACCCACCAGCACCTGATCGATTATCTCATCGGGGTCCTCATTTCTCGGGTTGTCCGATGTTACTATCAGGAAATCCGCATTGTCAGCCGCCGCTGCCGCCATCAGCGGGCGCTTCGTGCTGTCACGGTTCCCTCCGCACCCGAACAGGCACTTGACCTTGCCCTGTGCGCCCTCGCGTATCGCGGAAAGCACGTTCACCAGCGCATCGGGGGTGTGGGCGTAGTCGCATATCACCGTGAAATCCCTGCCTGTGGGCACTATCTCGGCTCTGCCGCGAACACCGTGTATCTTCTCGAATTCCTTTATCGTCCTGCAGGGCTCAAATCCCAGCACTTCCATGCAGGCGATGACCGCCAGCGAATTTGAAACGTTGAAAAGTCCCGGCATATTGAAGCTGACGTTCTTCTTTTCCTTTCCGTCATTGAAGACATACTTGACTCCCGTTATGCCCAGCACAACGCTCTCCGCACGGAAATCAGCCTTGCTGCTGACGGCATAAGTCCTGAAGGGACAGGATATCTCCTTTGTATACCTCACTCCGTGTTCGTCATCGATATTTATCACCGCAGTATCGCATATACCGAACAGCAGCTTTTTAGCCTGATAATAGTTCTCCATAGTGCCGTGTACATCAAGGTGATCCTGCGTGAGATTAGTGAACACGCCCACCTTGAAATGACAGCTCTGCACTCTTTTCTGTTCAAGTCCCTGTGAGGATACTTCCATCACCGCGTACTTGCAGCCCGCGTCCGCCATTTTGCGGAACAGCTCGAACAGGTCGTAGGGCTCGGGAGTAGTCCTGGCGGTGGGTATTATCTCATCGCCTATCTCGTTCTGGCAGGTGCCTATCAGTCCCACCTTGAAGCCGAAGCCGCTGAGCACCTTCTTTATCACCGTAGTGATAGTGGTCTTGCCGTTCGTGCCTGTAACACCTATAAGCTCCAGTTCTCTCTCGGGGTGCCCGAACCATGCTGCGCAAAGCATCGGGAAGGCTGCTCTTGTATCGGATACGATGATCTGTCTGTCAAGCCCGAGATCATGTTCGCATACAACTGCCGCACAGCCCTTTTCAAGCATATCCTTCGCAGCGTCATGTCCGTCAAAGGTATTGCCCTTTATGCACACGAACACGCTGCCCGCCTTGACCTCACCGCGTGTATCCGAAGTTATGCCTGTTACCTCCATATCGGGCAGAGATGTCTCTGCCACGCCTTTTATCAGCTCATACAGTTTCATTCTATCATTTCCCTTACATCATTTCCCCCTGCGGGGGCATCATACTTTATTACTGCGACGCTACTTCCATAGTAGCGAATGTTACCATTACCGCCGTACCGAGAGGAACGCTGGTGCCTGCTTCGTAGGTCTGGTCGTCCATAGCGTAGCATATCTCATCGGCTGCCGCCGCGCCCTCTGCTATCAGGTTAAGACCGTACATTTCCAGTGTTTCCTTAGCCTGGCTCCTTGTCAGACCCTGGAGACTGGGCACTGTGACCTTCTCGACTTCCGTCTTCTGGTCGGTATACAGCACCACAGAGCCGCCGTGTTCGATCTTCACGCCCGCGGGCATCTGTCTCAGCACCGTGTCGCCTTCGCCCTTGAGCTTGACTACAAAGCCCAGATCCTCAAGCGTCTTCTGCGCTTCCTCAACAGTATAATACTGCACGTTGGGCACATTTATCGAAACATTTTCCAGCTCCTCCGCCGAGTAGTTGGGGAACATACCCATATAGGGCAGCACCTCGCTCAGTACCTCCTGGCATATAGGCGCTGCCACCTGGCTTCCGTAGAACTGCTCGCCTGTGGGGTGGTCTACCATTACCAGCATGATTATCTCGGGATCCTCCGCAGGTGCGAACGCGCAGTAGGAACCAACATGGGTATCGCCCTTTGCGTTTTCGTCCAGCTTCTGGGAAGTACCCGACTTGCCGCCTATACTGTAACCGGGAATATAGCAGTTGGAGCTCTTGTTGGTCTCCACAACGCCTTTCAGTATCTCCCTCATGGTAGCCGAAGTCTCCTCGGAGATTATCTGTCTCTTGACCTCGGTATCGTTTTTCTTCACCACGTTGCCGTTCTGGTCGGTGATGCTGCTGACCACTCTCGGAGTCAGCACATACCCTCCGTTGACCGCCGCAGATACCGCGGTTATCGTCTGTATCGGCGTTACCTTGTTGGTCTGTCCGAAAGCTGAGGTCGCCAGTTCAACAGGACCCAGCCAGCTCAGATAATGGATATTGTAGGAGTTTACCTCGCCCGGCAGGTCGATGCCCGTAAGCTCGTTATAGCCGAAGCCGTCGAAATACTTCGTGAACTTATCAGCACCCAGCTTCATACCTATCTGCACGAATGCGGGGTTGCAGGAGTTCGCCATTGCTTCCGCCAGGTTCTGTCCGCCGTGATCGCCCGTTGTCCAGCAGTGGATATCTCTGTCCTCTACTATGATATGGTTGTTGCAGTAGAACACATCGTCCAGCGTTATCGCCTTTTCCTCCAGTGCCGCCGAACCTGTGATTATCTTGAATACCGAACCGGGGTAGTACAGTTCCGAAACGCACTTGTCCTTCCACTGTAAGCTCCATGCGTCCTGTCTTGCGGTCTCGTAGCCCGCTGTGTCCTTTATCGCCGCCAGTTCCGCAGCCACCTGCTTGTCGGATATCACCGATGGTTCGTTGGGGTCATAGCTGAACGCCGTAGCTTCGGCATACACCTGACCCGTCTTGGGGTTCATTATTATACCGCACACTCTGTCGGTGGGCAGGTTTGTCTCATACGCCTTTTGCAGACCCTTTTCCAGCATATACTGGATATTGATATCTATATTCAGGTTGAGGTCGTTGCCGTTCTGCACATCATAGCTCTGCTTGTAGCGGTAGGGTATATCGTTGCCGTCCTTGTCTTTAGCGGTGATGACTCTGCCGTCAACGCCTTTGAGGTAGTCGTCGTAATAGGCTTCAAGTCCGTAAACGCCGTTGTCCTCAAAGTCGGTATAACCCAGAACGTGTGCCGCCAGTGCCTCCTGAGGATAAACTCTCCTGGTCTGAGGCTCGCCTCTCACGCCGTCGATCTTCAGCTCTGTCAGTTTAGCCTCTATCTCGTCCCGCAGTCCTTTCTCGATCTCTTCCTGCAGAACGACATACTGACTTGTGGTGTCGCTCATCAGTCTCCTGACTTCGCCTGTTTCCATGTGCAGCTTTACTGCGATGAACTCCACCAGTTCATTGAAGGTCTCATCGCCTGTCTTGGCTTTTGCCAGTTCGTCCTTGTATTTTATCACCGTCTCGGGGTCATCTTCCTCTTTTATAGCCGCTTTGAGTTCCTCTATACGGTCATCGCGCTTGTCGCACTGCTGTTTGAGCATCACGGGGTCCACATAGATCTTGTATACCGTAGCGCTTTGTGCCAGCACATTGCCCTTTGCATCATACATAGATCCTCTCGACGCAGTAACGACGGTGGATTTCAGCTGCTGGGAATTAGCCAGTTCCTTCCACTTTTCGCCCTCCTTGATCGAGACCTTCCAGATGCCCCATATCATATATATCAGCAGCACCAGTACAGGCAGACATAGCCAGATGGTGAGCCTTGTTTTCATTTTAAGACTTGGCTTATCGGTCATTTATTGCAAACCTCCGTCCCGATAATGCCGCAGACAGTTCTGTAAAAATATACCGTTTGCAGCCGCATTTTCCCGCAGGAAATGCTTTTTAAAAATAGAACAAGAAAGCTAAGTACAATTTCTGTGCTTAACTTTCTTCTATAATATATGTTCTAAAGTCCTATATATTCCCCGAAGGAGTTGAGCCAGTGCTTGATGCGCACAAATACACCTTCCTCACTGTCGCTCTTTACCTCCGCCACCGAGGGCGAATCGACTTCTATATACTCTATCTGTGATTTATCCAGCTTCTGGAGACCGAGATCGTTCCTTGCATACTCCTCGACCTTTGTCATATTCATACGCTCAGCGATCTCAGACTGCATACTAACGTTCTCATTCTGCAGCCTTGTGAGCTGCTTTTCAAGACCCGACTTCTCGTTGTACAGTCTTGATATCTCTACCTTGCCGTAGATAAGGCTGCCCATAAGGCTTATAGCTATAGACAGGAGTATGCCCCAAGCCACCCTTGACTTTATGCTCATGGCAGGCTGAGTGCGTACCTTAGTCTTTCTGCCCGTTCTGCTGCGGACTTCTTCGTCCTCTTTGTCAGCGTGTTCCTGTACGGGTTCATCATAAGGCATATCCAGCTTATGTGCAAGGTTGCCGCGATCGTTATACTTTACCATATATATCCACCTCTGAATGCGTTTACCGCCGCATTAAAATTTTTACACAAGCTGTTGTCTTTGTCTCTTTTGTCTTTTTTCGTCCTGTCAGATGACAGGCTCGTCTTTCTCTGCTTTTATCTTTTCTATTATCCTGAGCTTTGCACTGTGGGCGCGTTTATTTTCTGTATTTTCGTCCTCAGTGGGCTCAATGGGTTTTCTTGTTATCAGTTTTCCGCGTGGGGTCCTTCCGCACACGCACACGGGGAAATCAGGCGGGCACACGCACCCCTGACAAAAGCTCCTGAACCTCTGTTTTACCAGCCTGTCCTCCAGTGAATGGAATGTGATGATACACAGTCTTCCGCCCACATTCAGCAGGTCGAACGCCTTGTCCAGCGCTGTGCTCAAATGTTCCAGCTCCGCATTTACCTCTATCCTGATTGCCTGAAAGGTCTTCTTGCAGGGATTTTTCTCCCGCCTTACCTTCTGCGGCACCGCCGACTTTATTATCTCTGCCAGCTCCAGTGTAGTCTCTACGGGCTTTTCCTGTCTTGCCTGAACTATCTTCTTTGCGATATTCCGCGAGAACTTTTCCTCGCCGTACTCGAATATTATCCTTGCCAGCGTCTGCTCGTCGTAGTTATTCACCACATCTCTCGCCGAAAGCCCTTCGCTGCTCATGCGCATATCCAGCGGAGCGTCCGCATGGTAGGAAAAACCTCTCTCCGCATTATCCAGCTGATAGGAAGACACGCCCAGATCCATAAGGATACCGTCCGCGCCGTCAAGCCCCAACCTTGCAAATATCTCATCTATCTCGGAATAATTCCCCTGAACCACCGTTGCAGGCAGTCCCGACAGTCTTTCGGTCGCCACCTTTACAGCTTCTGGGTCTCTGTCCACCGAGATCAGTCTGCCCGTTGTCAGGCGCTTAGCTATCTCACGAGAGTGTCCCGCACCGCCCGCAGTGCCGTCGCAGTAGATGCCGTCGGGCTTTATCGCCAGCCCTTCGATGCACTCATCAAGCAAAACGGGGATATGCTTGAATTCCATTATATCCCAACTCCTTCAAGTGCCGCCAACAGCGCTTCGTCATCGATCTTGGCGCTTCTCTCTTCCCACTTGGCTTTATCCCATATCTCACAGCGGTCGGTCAGTCCCATAACTATGATATCCTTTTGCAGTCCTGCCCAGTCTCTCAGCGGCATAGGAATAAGTATCCTGCCCTGCTTGTCCGCCTCAGCTTCGATCGCACTGCCCGTGAAGAAACGTATGATATCCCTTCCCGATGCCAGCGGCATCTCACGGAACTTCTCATTGAGCCTGTCAAAATCATCGGGCGAGAACACCATAAGGCAGTGATCTATACCTTTGGTGACGATGAAGCGTTCACCTATTATCTCACGGAACTTCGCGGGAAAACTCATGCGCCCCTTGACATCCATGCTTTGATTATATGTACCCATCAGGGTCTTCAGCGCCAAGTGCTCACCCCCGCAAAGACTTCATCACCACTATCGGGTAAAAATTTGACACCAAATCGCACTTTTTACCACTACAACTATTATACAGTATAATGAAAAAAATTGCAATTGTTATTTTTCCCGAATTATCAGTGAAACGGGGAACTTTATTGTACTCCCGCCGAGAGTATTCCGCACTGCACACCGTGATTTGTAACTTTTTCAAGTCTCATTGTAAACATTTTGTAATTTGTAAATTTTATATAAACTTTTCTTGACCACTACATCTTGGTATTGAGCGGCTTTTGCCATCGGATATTTAGTTATCAAAAACAGCAATGATTACAAAACAATTACACAAAAATCATGTCAGAACAGCATAACTGCCCCTTCTTTGTCTTAATTGTACCACAACAACTTGTATACGTCAATAGCTTTTCACAAAAAAACGCACTAAATACAGAAAATTTTCAGTTTAATAACTTTAGTGTGCAAGCGTCCCGCATCCGTCGGGCGGCAGGCGGCATCAAAAACTAAAAAACGGTTACAGGATATTTTGTTAACGCCGTTAATTATTACAGTACGCAATTTTCGCTTTTTTGCCGAAAAATTATTTTTCACTGCCCCTGAGAGCGGTCCAAATCATACGATACATCTATATGAGAGTGAGTTTTCAATGGTCTATTCGTCATTATACACAAAAAGAATGAGTGCACCGTTTTTCGCAAACGTTTAAGGCGACGCCTTCTTTGAAAGCACCGCCTTTGTGTTATTTTTGTTTGGTTATTTGCTGCTGAACTGCCTCAGTGTCTTGTTCCCACCGCATATTCACCCGGCGCTATATCAAGCACTACCCTTGACGGCTGTATGAGCGAACCCTCAAGACGGCAGTCCCACTGGACTTCCGTACTTATATCGCCGTTCTCATCAAGTCCGTCGATAGTATCCCCCTCACGGAAAGTATCTCCCACAAGGTTCAGGAAGTTTGCGATGTTATACGCATAATACACCACATTATCCACATCCAGCCCGCGAAAATGCACCTGCACATCGGGCAGACCTACGGCGTAATTTCCCAGTGTATCCACGATCATATCACCCTCTGTGCCTTCTATATTGAAAAATCTGGCATTCACGCAGTTGCGCACAAAGCGCAGTTCACGCTCGCTGCTGTTTTTCATGACTTTCCCGGGAGCGAGCAGCTTTCCCGAAGACGGCACCCACACCGCCTTACAGTCGGGGAAAAGCGGCAGTACGCATTCAAGCCAGTCCATCATCAGTTCGCATCTTTCCCTGCATTCCATTGCGGCACCCATCATCTCCGAAAGGAAGCACTTATACTTACACCTGTCCAGCAGTTCGCTGCCGTCTTCAACGTCCCAAAGCTGGTATCTGTCGAACTCGCTGACGGTACTGCTGTCAAATTCCAATCCCTGTCCCAGCACTGCCATCGGCGGGATATCGCCCTCTTCAAAATGTGCGGTATACTTCTTCACTGCAAACGAGATCATCTCGTCGCCCGTCATCACCGCATCAATGTCCCCGAACTTTTCCCTTGCCGCTTTTTCGAGATCTTCCGCTTTTACAAGCGCCGGCTTTTCCTCAAACAGCAGTTCTATCATGAACAGGTTGGGAGCCTCCGCCTTTTGGGAGAGATCCTGCTTTAAAACATCGCTCATCTGTATTCCTCCTTTTATCAGAACTCTATGATATTGCTCACCCTGACAGGCTCGCCGTTGTACCATATCCGAAGATAGCCCGATGAACCCTTTTTCACATTCGGGAAATAGAGCTGCTTTTTGCTGCCTACAAGGATATCGCCTGTCTGTTCGCCGTCATACTCCATATAAAGCGAAAGCTCTTTCAGTTTACCCTCGTCTTCCGCAAAGGTGCGGCGGAGATATTCGCCGTCATAGTCAATGGTAAACAGTTCCGAATAGTCAAACAACATATTATCATAACCGTCAAGCGAAGCTATCAGACCGCTGTTTTCATAAAGCTCCGCGCTGTGTCTGCTGCGGGTCATGAAAAGCATCTCCATGTGGCTGCCGTCGCTTTTCGATATCTGTGCCACAGGTCCTTCGCCATTGTTCAGCGAATACTGACTGCTGTAGCCCGTTTGGTGGCTGCCTTTTGATGTGCCTGCCTTGCGGTAGGTGAATATATCATAGCCTGTTTCGGCACTGTCTATCTCCACTCTGCGTACTGCACCGTTTTTGATATCCTTGCCGCAGGCATTGTACAGCTTTGCGATCCGCACGATGGGAGGACCTTTGTAGCCGTTCAGCTCCTCCTGCAAGTCAAACCCCGAAACACGCGGTATCATCAGCATTACGACCGTACCCAGTACAGCAAGTATTATCACCGCAGCGGGCGACCATTTGCGCTTGTCCTTGTATTCTTCATTTCCCGCCCTGCATATCAGCGAGCCCACAAATCCGCTCAGTGCGAAAGCAAAAGGCATAGCTATCAGCTGTAACAGCAGGCAGCCGAGATATCCGTGTATCTGTAAAAGTGCGTCATGCCCTGTCAGGGTCGAGACAGGGTGACTGCGGTCGTATATATAGCCTATCAGCATGGGGCTGAACATGATCAGCGCTCCCACTGAAATGCCAAGCATACCCTTGATGTCGTTCTTTTCTCTTTTTGTCATCTTATTGTCTCCTGTTGTCTCTGTCTGTATATGGTATTTGTAATATTATACCATGCCCCCACTGAAAAATCAATACCCGCCCGCCGCAGTACGATGCCCATAATATCGCCCCGAAGTACATCAAAACACTTCGGGGCTCTGTGTTTGATCATCAGGGCTGAACAGAAGCTATATCCGATCACAAAGATCAAATATCTCCTCCTCCCTGTCCTTTACCGCTTCTTTGTATTCAACGGAACACAGACCCAGCCTGCCGCAGCACTCGATCTCCAGATGACCATAGAAATGCTCGATACTGCCTATTATCCTGTCACACTCTCCCATACCGGGACCTGTCCGCAGTGCTATCGCATAGCCCTTTTTATTTGGACTCAGGCTCGAATGGGGCTCGTGGGTGTTGCAAAAGGGAGTGCATCTGTCGATAAAGGATTTGAACTGACCCGGTATATCCGCCCAGTAAGACGGCGATACGCAGACGATGATATCTGCCCGTTCAAATTCATCCATCAGCAGGTCAACTCCGTCATGATATACACATTCGGCGGTGGTATGACAGCTTCTGCACCCTTTGCAAAAGGAAAAATCATAGTCATCTATGCAGACCGCATTTGTGCTGTATTTTGAGGACAATCTCTCCGAGACCAGTCTAACAATCTCGGCAGTGGCTCCCGTCCTGACAGGACTGCAGTTTATAACAAGTGCGTTCATCAGACACCTCCGTAAATTCCGATCTCAGTTACGATCATAGCACACATTCGTTTCTCCGTCAATATAATGAGCCGCAGCATTTCCGTTTTCAGTACGGAAACACTGCGGCATATATTTCTCTTAATGCAGGAGAAGATACATATTACTTAGCCTTTGTATCTATCTCTTCCTTCAGCTTTGCGATAGCATCGTCTGCGGGCATTGCGGGCAGTTCGCCCTCTTTTCTCGAACGTACCGTTACAGTGCCATCCTTGACCTCGTTGTCACCAACGATGAACATATAGGGCACTCTGTCAAATCTTGCCTGCTTGATCTTGGGACCGATGTTGTCGTCTTCGGCATCTACCTCAACTCTCATGCCGAGAGCGCGCATCTTGTCGCAGAGGTCGTAAGCGTAGTCGTTGTGCTCGGGCTTGATGGGCAGTATGCGTACCTGCTCGGGTGCCATCCACAGGGGGAGCACGCCTGCGTACTTCTCTATCAGCAGTGCCAGAGTTCTCTCGTAGCAGCCCATTGAAGTTCTGTGGATGATATAAGGATTGCGCATCTTGCCGTCCTTGTCCACATACTCCATGCCGAACTTCTTCGACAGCAGCATATCTATCTGTATGGTGATGAGAGTATCTTCCTTGCCAAATACGTTCTTGATCTGGATATCCAGCTTAGGACCGTAGAAAGCAGCTTCATCGATACCTATTTCGTAATCAAGACCGATGTTGTCCAGTATCTTCTTCATTGTGCCCTGAGCTTCGTCCCACTGTTCGGGAGTACCCTCGTACTTGTCCGTTCTGTTGGGATCCCACTGAGAGAAACGGTAGCTTACGTCCTCTGCAAGACCCAGCGTTTCAAGGCAGTAATTTGCAAGGTCGAGACAGCCGCGGAACTCTTCTTCAAGCTGTTCGGGGCGAAGTATCAGATGACCCTCGGAGATAGTGAACTGTCTTACTCTGATAAGACCGTGCATCTCACCGCTGTCCTCGTTACGGAACAGTGTGGAAGTCTCGCCCAGTCTCATAGGCAGATCTCTGTAAGAACGCTTTCTGTTCAGGAATACCTGATACTGGAAAGGACAAGTCATAGGACGGAGTGCGAAGCATTCCTTTGTCTCGTCATCGGGGTCGCCCAGTATGAACATACCGTCTCTGTAGTGATCCCAGTGACCGGAGATCTTGTAAAGGTCGCGCTTTGCCATGAAAGGAGTTTTTGTCAGCTGATAGCCGCGCTTGTACTCCTCGTCCTCTATCCATCTCTGGAGAGTCTGTATCACCTTTGCGCCCTTAGGCAGCATGATAGGCAGACCCTGACCGATGTAGTCAACAGTTGTGAAGTATTCCAGCTCTCTGCCCAGCTTGTTGTGGTCACGCAGCTTTGCTTCCTCCATAGCTTTCAGATGCTCTTCCAGCATGGAAGCCTTAGGGTAAGCTGTGCCGTAGATACGGGACATCTGTATACCGTCCTCAGCCTTGCCCCAGTAAGCGCCCGTACACTGAGTCAGCTTTACAGCCTTTATGGGAGCCACGCTCATTATATGGGGACCTGCGCAGAGGTCAACGAAATCGCCCTGCTTGTAGAAGGAGAGCTTCTCGCCCTTGCTGTCGTGCTTGTCTATCAGCTCGAGCTTGTACTTCTCATTTCTTTCCTCCATCAGCTTTACAGCCTCATCGCGGGAAAGTTCAAACCTTTCAAGCTCATTGCCTTCCTTTGCAAGACGCTTCATCTCAGCCTGGATCTTGTCCAGGTCAGCGGGAGTAAAGGGCTTCTCTACCTCAAAATCATAGTAGAAACCGTTCTCGGTAGCGGGACCTCTGCCCAGCTTAGCATCGGGGTAAAGGTTCTTTACTGCCTGCGCCAGCAGGTGAGAAGCAGTATGCCAGAAAGTCTCCTTGCCTGCCTTTGAATCAAAGGTCAGTACTTCAAACTCGCAGTCACTGTCGATAACAGTGCGCAGATCCTTGATCTCGCCGTTTATCTTTACAACGCAGGCTGCCTTGTAAAGACCCATGCCGATGCCTTTTACTATCTCGCTTGCAGGCATTGCCTGCTCTATCTCCCTAACGGAGCCGTCCTTTAACGTCAGCTTTATCATTATTATTCCGCCTTTCAATTATACCATCTGCGGGAGCATCGGGCTTTTCTGACAGAAAACTGCGTCCCGCCCGCCCACCCGCAGGCTTTTGTTATTCTTACTGTTATACTATCGAGCTTCTGTTATAATCCGTCACATCGCTGCCCAGCTTTTTGTAGATCTCGGCTACGCTGTCGTGGGAGCCCAGAGTTTTCAGCTCCGCATCGGTCATGCCGATAAGCTCGATGAACTCGACCGTGCCGAACTCGGTATGCAGAGTATTGACCGTCGGGTCGTTTATGCATATAAATCCTGTCAGCGCCGACTTCTGATTGTAGTCGATACCTGCGGTCTGTCCCGTGTAGATATACTCGTTGTTCTGGAAGATATCCCCGTTATTGAAAGTTATCTTCGCCACCTGCTGGAGTATCCCCGCCACCGATTTGAGCTCGTTCTCCTCGTTGTCGGGATCGTAGCAGCCTTTTTTCAGCTTGAAGGTCAGCTCAAAGCCGTAGCCGCTCCACTCCTCGTCCTCACTTTCCTTCTCGTACAGCTCGGTGAGACCGTAGCTGACAAAATGCCAGAAATCTCCGCCGTCGTATATGCTTATGCCGTCCAGCGGATCGTTCCCGCCAAGATACATTGGTACTATAGTACCATAATGCTTGGGATTTGTCTGTCCCGGATATACTCTTTCAAATTCTTCGGTTATCGCGTCCCAGCCGGGAGCGCGCTCTGTCTCGTCTGCCATGTTATCCCTCCTCATCTTATGGCTGTAACGTATGTCTGAACTGCGGCAGCCTTTTTAGCTTCCTTGCCGCTGCTGCCCGTGTTCGCGGGGAGCACTCTGAAAATATACGCATATACCCAGAAACACAGCAGCAGTACGCTTAATATATTCGCTGTCATGCTGAGCCCCTTGGTCAGCGATTTTTTCACTACATACTTCACCTTTTTGCCGTTCTTCTCGCGGCTGAGCGCATTGAAGAAGCTCAGGAACCAGTACGAGCCTATCCATATAGGCACAAACAGCAAAAAGCCGAGTGTGTATGTGATCTTCTGCGTGAATGCCATGAGTGACACCACACCCGCCGCAAGACAGGCAATGATGCATACCACATAGCATATCATCGCAAAGGTCTTTCTGTTTTTCATTCCGCTTATCCTCCTTGTTCCCTTGTCCGCACGATGAGCATTACGCCCATCTCGCTTTTATGATATTTTTTATATGTATTCAGCACCGAGCAGGCGGTGCTTATACAGGATACATCACCATCATCAGCCCGCCTCTGCGCGAAAAAAAGTCCCGTGAGAGAATATCTCTCACGGGACGTTATAAACGTGGTTCCACCCGGATCTGCACAGCACCGTCAATACGGCAGTGTGCCTCATTTCGTCTTTAACGCAGAACTGCGGCGTTTATTGGACGCACTCGGGGGCGGTGTCCGAACAGCTTTGCGCTGTCCCGCTTTCAGCATACTGCGGAACTCTCTGTGATGCGTTTTTTATGTGCCATACGGCTTCCCCGTCATCGTTTTAAATTATCGTACAACTATGATAGCACTCTTTAAACCTTTTGTCAAGGGGGATTTTTGGGGCTTTCAGAAAAAAAATTATTTTTTTGGCAGAATATATAAAAAACACCTTGACATTTTCGGCGTTTTGTTATACAATAGTATTATGCATTATAATTTTTATCGGTCTGCCCAAGCAAGCCGGCGGAGGCAGTTTACCATAATACTATTCATGCTATATGTATCTTTACAATTTAATATCGGGCAGAGGCTTTTCCGAAGATACAGGGTGTGTCTTTCAGGGAAGGGCTCTGTACTTTCAAGAAGGAGGAATGCTATACAATGGGTATTGGTTTAGCGATCGGTCTTTGTGTAGTGGCTCTTGTTCTTGGCGCGGCTGTCAGTGGCTACATTTGTTTTAAGAAGGGCATCGACTATCGTAAGGAAACTGCCGAAGCAGCAATAGGCTCGGCGGAGGCAGAAGCCGAAAAGATAGTGGAGGAAGCGAAGAAAAACGCGGAGACCCTTAAAAAGAGTGCATTGGTGGAAGCAAAGGACGAAATACACAAGTCCCGCCAGGAGACTGAAAAAGAGCTGAAGGAAAGAAGAAGTGAGGTATCCAGACAGGAAAGACGCATCCAGCAGAAGGAAGAGAGCATCGACAAGAAGCTGGATAATCTGGAGAAGAAGGAGGAAACACTTCAGAAGAAGCTGAAGTCCGCCGACGAGAAGGTGGCTGAGGCAGAACGTATCAAGCATTCACAGCTGGATATGCTGGAGAAGATCTCCGGGCTGACGGTGGAGCAGGCGAAGGAATACCTGCTGGCACAGCTGGAGGGCGATCTGGTACACGAGAAGGCTGTCAAGGTGGCTAACTATGAGTCGCAGATCAAGGACGAGTGCGATGCAAAGGCAAGGCAGTATATCTCTCTGGCTATCGCAAGATGTGCGGCAGATCAGGTATCCGAAACTGCGGTATCCGTAGTGGCACTGCCGAACGATGAGATGAAGGGCAGGATAATCGGACGTGAAGGACGTAATATCCGCACCATCGAGACCCTCACGGGCGTTGACCTCATCATCGACGATACCCCTGAGGCTATCACCATTTCGTGCTTCGATCAGGTAAGGCGTGAGGTCGCAAGGATAGCGCTTGAAAAGCTCATCCAGGACGGACGAATCCACCCCACCCGCATCGAGGAAATGGTAGAAAAAGCCAAGAGAGAAGTTGAACTCAAGATCAAGCAGGAGGGCGAAAGAGCCGTACTGGAGACCAATGTTCACGGTCTTAATCACGAGCTCATCAAACTGCTGGGAAGACTGAGGTTCCGCACCAGCTACCGCCAGAACGTACTTAACCACTCCATCGAGGTCGCACATCTGGCAGGCATGATGGCTTCCGAGCTGGGTGTTGACGCTAATCTTGCAAGAAGAGCAGGACTGCTCCATGATATAGGCAAGGCGCTGAGCTATGAGATCGAAGGCTCTCATGTACAGATCGGCGTAGATGTATGCAAGAAGTACAAGGAGAGCCCCGACATAATCCATGCCATCGAGGCTCACCACGGTGACGTCGAGACAAGGACTGTCGTTGCGGCACTGGTACAGGCGGCTGACGCTATCTCCGCGGCAAGACCCGGAGCAAGAAGCGAGAACTACGAAAACTATATCAAGAGACTTCAGAAGCTCGAAGAGATCTGTACTTCCTACGACGGCGTAGAGAAATCTTTCGCTATACAGGCAGGTCGAGAGGTAAGGATAATGATACAGCCCGACAAGATCAACGACGAAAAGATGGTACTTGTCGCAAGGGAGATCGCAAAGAGGATAGAGACAGAGATGGACTATCCCGGACAGATCAAGGTCAACCTTATCAGAGAGAGCAGAGTTGTGGAGTATGCCAAGTAAGGCTTAAAGTAGGCGGACAGGGCAGTACCTGTCCGCCTTTTTTATCAGTATTTGAAAGGGAATATGCGGAGGCTGAAAATGGCTAAAAAGGAAAAAAGAGTTGATATACCGAATCAGGGGCACAAACACCTGTTCGGTACTACCGAGAAATCGGATTTTATATTGAATATGGATTTTGACGGCGCACAGCGTATGTGCAGCCGTTTCTGTATGCTGGCTATCGCTGTGGTGACACTGATACTGATACCCGCATACTACACACAGACTATCGAGATATATGTGGAGGACAGCGATGTCCCCCGTTATATGAGCGATAACTTTATATTCTACGCGGCTTCAATGGTGATGCTGGCGGGCGGCGTAGGCTATCTGGCATTCAACGTGGCAAGACAGAAGGGGCTTGTGGATATAGCTCACAACCGTCTGCTGGCAGTGCCCCTCGTTGTGATGCTGCTCACACTGGTATCCTCACTGAAAGCGGCAAGCCTGCACGACTCGCTGCTGGGATATATATGCAGATACGACGGTTTCCTTATGACTGCGGGCTGTTTCGGACTTTTTGCCGTTGCAGCGGCACTCAGCGACAAGGACAGGAAAAAGTCCCTTGCCGATTTCATCGTGGCAGCCGCATCGCTCCAGTCGGTGGTGGGTATACTGGAAGTTGTACCGTCAGTATCGGGCATCTTCAAAAATTTCTTCGATATACTGTTCATCCGTCCCGCAGTGGAGGATACCGCAGACGCTGCAGCGGGTGAGGTATTCGTATCAATGGAGCAGAACCGTACTTCTTTCGGTATATACAGCACCGACAAGGCAGCTTCGGGCTTCCTGACTTCGCCCCATGCACTGGCAGCAGTGATAGCCATAGGTTTCGCCATAGCACTGGCGGGTGCAGCTTTTGACGATAACAAAAAGCGCAGGATACTCTACACCATCGCAGCACCTGTAATGGCTGCGGCAGCGTGCCTTTGCAAGATATGGGCAGGCGTGGTATGTATATGCGCCGCAGCTGCGATAGTCACCGTTATCGCGATAGTCAAGGCTGCAAAGGGCGAGAAAAGCGCTCTTGCGGTGTTTATACCCGTTATATGCGCAGGCATTGCCGCAGGCGCATTGTTCGGCACGGGAGCTGCACACTTCAATGATGAGAGGATAATCTTCACCGACAGCTATGTGGTAAGGTCGGTAGGTCTTTTTGAAAGGTATGACTATACCTACAATATCACCGACAGAGATACGGATACCCGCAGTATCTACGATTACCTTTTCGGTGACGCACAGAACGTCATCTCACAAAATCCCGTATTCGGCGTAGGTGCTGACAACGGTATATATCACATTTCCGAATACAGCCTGACAATGGACCGCTGTTACAATGAGTACCTCGACAATGCAATGCAGAAGGGCGTGATCACACTTATCGCCACAGGTCTTTTCCTGCTGATAACGCTGATCAAGGGCTTCAAGCTGGTAGCTGCCTTCATGAAGGGCAACGGCGACTGGGTAGCTGCTGCATCTCTGAGCGCAGTATTCGCATACATGGTGCAGGCATGGTTCAACACCTCCTGGTTCAGCGCCACATACCTATTCTTCATCGCAGCAGGACTTTGCTGGGACATCTCGGTAAAGGGTCCGCAGAAAAAGTCGGCTGCAAAATAACAGCACAAATTTTGTATAGATAACAAAAACGGGATATGCACTCAGCATATCCCGTATCTTTATTGTCCCAGCTTTACAGCCTTCATCTTTTCCAGCGCCCTGTTTGCGGAGGGCTTTATATTCGAGCTTCTATAATAGATACCGTTGACCTGATCCATGAATATCTCGATCAGCCTGCTGTTTTCCAGCGAAGGATCCATCGTAGTCAGTCTTGCCTCGTTCATCATCTTTTTGTTGGCTTCGTATTCCACTCCGACAAGCAAGCCTCTTGCTTCCAGCGCTTCCTCAGCAGCACTGCTTACGGGAACACCCTTTGACATCCCCAGACTTGCCGCCATATCCGCATCGTTTATAAGATAATTCAGCAGTTCTCCCGCTTCGGTGGGATGCCTTGTATCCTTCTTTATCGCATAAAGACCCGTTGGCTTTTCGTACCAGCCGAAGCTGACACTGCTGTCCGCCAGTATGGTGGGACCTATGACCAGCTCCATTTTCAGCTCATCAGAGGCATTTTCAAAAAATCCCGAATCCGAGATCCATGATACCGCACCCGCCATCCTCAGCATTGAAAAATCACGGCGGTCATAATCGGAGGGCAGCTTTGTGACCTTTTCATCAAGCAGCCTGCGGCTGAACTCCAGCATCACTTCAAGATCTTCCTTCGTCAGCGCCAGCTCGCCCTTCTCATCGAACACCTTGTGCCCCGTAGTCTGTTCCAGATACGCACAGCAGGAAAGCCACATGAACTTGTCCGTCATGCCCAGTATGTATACACCGTCACGCCGCACGAGTGCCGCCGCATCGAATACATCATCCCAAGTCGAGGGGGGCTCCAGACCGTAGCTGTCCAGCAGTGTCTTGTTGTAAAGGAACGTCGTGGTGTTGAACCCGTAGGGTATCGCCTGCTGCTTGCCGTCTATCTTACCGCATCTCAGGCTGTTTTCGGGATAGGTAGAGAGATCTATCTCATCCATCTGCGAAAGATCCATAAATTCGGCACCCTGTGAGGTATACTGATACAGCCAGTCATAATTGAGCTGCATAACATCGGCTTCGGTGCCTGTGTATACCTGTGTGTCCATCTTAGCCTTAAATCCGCTGAATTCGGCATATCTCGGTCTGACAGATATACCTGTCTCCTTATTGAAGGTCTTCAGTCCGTTCAATGTACGCTCATTGCGTTCATCGCCGCCCCACCACGAAAAACTGATCTCCACATCGTCCTTTACCTCTGTGATCAGTCTTTCATGGCAGCTGCACATACCGAATGATACTGCACAAGCCGTCAGCAGTGCAGCCGTCCGTTCGATCAGTGTACGCCTTACCATTTGTGTGTACCCTTTTCTTTCTTATACATAGCGTAGTTGCGCTCGTCATCCTTTTCAGCTTCGGCAAGAGCTTTTTCTGCCATGCTGTAAAGCTCGTCATAATCCGTACTGTTATGCGGATATACAGCGGCACCTATACATATATGTATATCGCCGTCATCCGCCAGCTTTACGAGATTCATCGCTTCACTCAGCTGGACCAGCCCGTTCCTGAGTTCGTCATTTGCCTTGAAAAGATCGTACTGCGTATAATCCGCAATGACCAGGAACTCGCCGTCGCTCATCCTGCCGACTATATTCTTTGAATCGGGTGAATCTGTCCCGAAGAATACCGCCAGTCCGCGATATGTCTTTATTATCGAGCCGTTATAGCCCGATCTTCCGAACTTGGCTTCCATTTCACGCAGATTGGTTATCCTTACCAGCGCCAGCATGAACGTGGAGCCCGATACGCAGGTCTCCAGCCTGTCAGCCGCCTTGTTTTCGGCTTCTTCGGCGTTCGTGATACCCGTCAGCATATCCACTTCGGGCGCAAGTACCGATACTCCGCCGAATGCAGGCTCGTTCTTGAAGTTCAGCAGTATTATCACCATCATTGCCGCCATAGCAAGTACCAGCAGTACTGCCATTTCCAGCGACAGCTTCTTGTATACCTCGTAGGTGGAAGTCATATCCTGTATTATAACGACCTTCCAGCCGTTATCGAGGACAGCGCCCGCCTGCACCGACTTGTCGCTTATGGAAGCATACCTTTCAGGCATCTGCTTCTCGGGCTCCAGTTCGGTATCGGCAGTATTTATGGTCATTATGATATTATCACTGCTGTCCGTAAGGATGAACCTTGAATTCCCTATCTTTTCAGCCGCCGACACCATATACCTCAGTTCTTCGGTATAAAATCCGCCGAGAAACAGGGTGCGGTCATTCGCCTGACTGATATAGTATACTCTGTCACTGGCACCGTCTACGCCCGTCAGCCATATTCTCTTTTGGTCACCCAGCAGCTCTTTCAGTACGGGGTAGAGCTCGCCGTCATCGTTGCACAGCATCTCCCTTGTGCCGTCGGAGAGTTTTCCCGCTGCCACATCATTGCGGTACAGCAGTGTGAAATCGCAGTAGTTATCGATAAGGCTCAGTGCCATCACCGACTTTTTCACCTTCGTCAGCTCACGCGATCTTTCGTATTCACTTTTCGTAAAATCCGCTGCGTCAAAACTCATCTGATCCTCATCGGCTATCAGAGTGACGCAGGCATCTTCGAGCTTGGCAAAATGCATATCCAATCCTGCTGCTGACTGTTCGGCGGAAGCCTTCAGCAGCCCGGCTTCGTTTTCCAGCTGCATATCGTAATGCATATAACCTGTATAGCTAAGGCTGACAGCACATATTACAACCATCACGACCAACAAAACGATCACCATTGCACGGTTTGAATGTTTTGCCTGCTTTTTACCGTCATTTTCCAATTTCTTTACCTCACAGCAATAGCTTTGAACTGCACTTGGCAGGTCAACTTATACTTATACAGATATATTATACCACACATCTCAGCGGATTTAATTATTAATTTGTAAATTATCATCACAAAACCGCGTTTTTTAACTAAAAAAATGTTTTAACAATACAAAAACAGGACTGCTGCACACACAACAGTCCTGCCATTATACTCAATTACTTGAAATATCTGTCATAAAGTCCCTTGAAGCCGCAGCCGTGTCTTGCTTCGTCCTTAGCCATCTCGTGTACGGTATCGTGTACAGCGTCATAGCCCAGTTCCTTAGCCTTTCTAGCCAGCTTCATCTTGCCCTCGCAGGCACCGTTCTCAGCCATATATCTCATTTCCAGGTTCTTCTTGGTGGAGGGTGTAACTACCTCGCCCAGCAGCTCAGCGAACTTTGCTGCGTGCTCAGCCTCTTCCCATGCTGCCTTCTCGTAGTACAGACCTACTTCGGGATAGCCCTCTCTGTATGCAACTCTTGCCATTGCCAGATACATACCTACCTCAGAACATTCGCCGTTGAAATTCTCCTTGAGACCTGCAACGATCTCGGGATCGAGACCCTGTGCGATGCCTACTCTGTGCTCATCAGCCCATGTCAGCTCAGCAGCCTCTTTCAGCTCATCGAACTTGGAAGCGGGTGCGTTGCACTGGGGGCACTTCTCGGGAGCAGCCTCGCCCTCATAGATATAACCGCATATCGTACATACAAACTTTTTCATCTTTTTGTCCTCCTTATGTATAAAGATCGCGCCCGACAGCGTATCCATCGGACGAATTGTTTACGTCAGACAATAGTCTTTAATAGATTATCGCATATTAAGTACATTTTGTCAAGACTAACTCGTATATAAATTTCGCCTTTATTGTATACCGATTTTGTATATTTTGACAGTGCCATGCCAATGAGCGCAGGGCTCCGCGCACAAGAGGATCATATACGTTGACAAATCGGCGGCGGCGTGTTATAATCATTTCAAAATCCAAATTTGAGGTGATCTTATTGGGAAATCATATATGGGGCTACTGGGACTGCCCCTACTGCGACAGCAAAGGCATTCGCGGTGATAACCAGAACTGCCCCCACTGCGGCGCACCTGTACTTCCCGGAACGCAGTTTTATGTGAAAGAGGGCGTGCGGGAGGAAGTCGAGCAAAGTGAAGTAAATGACGATGCCAACTGGATATGTGAGTACTGCGATGCTCAGAACCTTTCGTTCTACGATCACTGCCACAACTGCGGCTCACCCAGGGAAGAAGCACAGCGCGATTATTTCAGCGCACTCACGCCGGAGCCCGAATACGAGCCTGATCCTGCCTACCTCGCCAAGAGAAGAAAGCAAAAAATCATCAAGAAACTGAGATTTTACGGTGTCATCGCGCTTTTACTGGCGTTTCTTGCATGGTTCTTAACGCCGATAACGAGAACGGCGAACATTGAAAGCTTTGAATGGGAACGCAATATCAACATTGAGGAATATAAGAACGTTGAAGAAGACGACTGGTCACTGCCGAATAATGCGAACCTGCATTATACCAAAGAAGAGGTACACCACTACAACCAGGTACTCGACCACTACGAAAAGAAGACCAAAAAAGTAGCAAAACAGGTACAGGACGGATATGATATCGAGCGCAGGGATCTTGGCAACGGGCAGTTTGAAGAGGAGAGGGTGCCGCGATACAGAACGGAATATGAGACCAAGACATACGAAGAACCTGTATACCGCTCCGAACCTGTGTACAGGACGAAGTACTACTACGACATAGATAAATGGACGAAGGTATCCGATTCACCGTCAAGCGGTAAAGATCAGTCCCCTTACTGGAATGAAACGGGGCTACCGACACAGGTAAATCCCCCGAAGATCGGTGATAAGCGTGAGGGCGACAGAAGCGAGAAATACTACGCGGTCTTTAAAGACGCGAAGGGCAATACTCAAAAGCTCGAATACAGTCTGTCCGAATGGTCGAAGCTGTCGATAGGCGACGGTATCACCTATAAGACATTCAGGTACTCGAATAAACCTATCGATTAAACGATATAAGGCTGCTGCAAAATTTGCGGCAGCTTTTTATTTTACCCGCGTGAACTGCCAAGGAGACAAAACGCATAGAAAAGCATCGCGGCAGCAAACAAACGCACATAACAAACTAAGTCGCGAACCAAAGCACGCGGTTTACGCGACAAGATCAACAGCACAGCCAATATGAAACCATTTCGACAGATTCACTTCACAAATGCTTTACATTTTCGGACAAATGTGGTATAATATTACTACTATCATCGGGAAAGGAATGATCTGTATGCTTAATTTCAAATGTCCCAACTGCGACGGCGAATTGTCCGTGAACCGCAGCGGTGACCTGCTTTGCAGCTATTGTGACTCCAAGTTCAATTTCTCCGATAAGGAGCTGAAAGAATACCGCGAGTTCAGATACAATATGCTGTATTACCTCAGCTGCGTAGCCAACCGCACAGTGGCGGGCGAGGATACGGAAAGACTGTGGCAGCACTCTTCAAGCATAAGCCTTTCCGCCGAAAACGGCAGCGAGATAAACATAGCTTACATATATAAGTCGGAGCGCAGCGGCGTGGAATGCTACACCGCACGCAACAACGTGATATTCGTCTTTGAGGGCGACCGCGCCGAAAGGTTCGCACAGGGCGTGAAGCTGCTTTGCTACCCCTCTGCGGATGTGCGCGACCTGGCACAGTATTTCCCCGTGATAACAGGGAGATATGCACTTAAAAACGGAAAGACCATGCTGGCAGTATCAAAGCCGGAAACTGTTTTCCCGCTTGGCGCTTTCGGAAGCCTTGACCCCGCCCACGCAGCATGGATAGTCTCCCGACTGGAGAACCTCTGCTGTGTGATGGAGTACAGCGGCGTTATTCACGGCGCTATCGCTCTGGATGAATTGTTCATCAACGCGGGCACCCATGAACTTTACCTGATCGGCGGCTGGGAAAACGCCGTCAAGGGCAGCGGCAGCACCGACCTCGCCATGATGCGGCGTACCATAAAGCGGCTGATGGGCAGCGAGATAAAGGACGCACCGAAGGAATTCATCGATTTCCTCGACAAGACTCCCCTGCCCGATGCCTACAAGGATTTTGAGGACTGGGATGCGGTCATAGAAAAGGGCTTCGGCGGAAGAAGATTCCACAAGCTGGATCTGACGGATATAAAGATATAAGAAAGGAAGTAATACTATGGGATGCGGAAGCTATACCAGCTCGGACTGGGCTAAACTGAAGGACAGCAGAAAGATCAGCGAACATTCAAACGACAGGGACATATTCAAGAAGACCAAGATGGACCCGAAATTTGACCCTAAGTACATCAATGTGCGCGAAGCATGGGACAACCCCGACCACCCCGAGTCTACTCCGATAATCCTCGGGCTGGACGTTACGGGCTCAATGGGCTACCTGGCGGCGGAGATAGCAAAGAACGGTCTTAACGAAACGATGATGAAGCTGTTTTCCACAAAGCCCGTCAGCGACCCGCAGATAATGTTCGCCGCTATGGGTGACGTTGTGGATGACGCACCCTTGCAGGTAACACAGTTTGAAAGCGATATAAGGATAGCCGAGCAGCTTATGGATCTGTGGCTGGAGGGCAGGGGCGGCGACTCCCCTGAGGATTACCCGCTGCTGTGGTATTTTGCCGCAAAGCACACCGTGACCGACTGTTTCAGGAAGCGCGGCAAAAAGGGGTATATATTCACTATAGGTGATGCCGAGAGCCACAAGACCATATCTGCACAGGATATAAAAAGGGTGTTCTCCGACAGCGGCAAGATGTATACTATCGAAGAACTGGCTGAGATGGCTTCGGAAAAATATGAGCTTTTCCACATCCACATAACCTCACACAGCAACTCCGTGCCCCAGAATATCGGCAGCGCACTTCCCGGCAGAGTAATGAGGATATCCCCCCGCAACATCGAGCTGATACCCGAGGTGATCGTCAGCGCACTGCTGATGCACAGCGGGAAGACTATGGATGAAGTGCTGAAAAACTGGGACGAAAAGTTCCGCCCCACCATTGCGGAGTCCCTGAGTGACCTCAAATTAGAGGACAAGAGCGGGAGCATCAGCTTTTGATACGCTGTATCTCGGTCATCGGCGCAAACTTCGGTGACGAAGGCAAAGGGCTGGTGACAGACGCACTGTGCGGCGGCAGGACTGCCGTTATCCGCCACAACGGCGGTGCACAGGCGGGTCATACAGTGGTCAATGAGGGCAGGAGGTTCGTTTTCCATCAGCTGAGTTCGGGTTCCTTTCGCAGAGCGGATACGGTGTGGGCGGAGAGCTTCATGCCCGATCTGTTCAAGCTGTCGGAGGAAGCGGAAAACTTCCGCAGTATCGCGGGATATGTGCCAAGGATACTCGCCTGCAGCGGCACCTGCACCACGATCATCGATGATGTGCTCATAAATATGGCGCTGGAAAATTCCAGAGGGGACAAAAGACACGGCAGCTGCGGAATGGGCATATACGAAGCCTTTTTGCGAAACCATGCAGGATACGGAGTGGATATGAAATGGCTGTTATCTCACGGGGCGGAGGAGCTTTATCTCCGCATGAGGGAGATAAGGCACAGCTACGGCAGGAAAAGGCTGGAAAGTCTCAGGCTGGATACCGCCGACTTGGGAGAGTACGGTGAGATGCTGTGCGATGACAGTATCCTCCGCGCCGCCGCGGAGCAGATGTGCAGTAATCTCGATATGGTGGAGATATTCAAGGGCGCGGACGGATACGACAGTATAGTATTCGAGGGTGCCCAGGGCTTGCTGCTCGATGCGGAAAACACCGAGTACGCGCCGCACACCACCGCCTCCCGCACAGGGCTGGATGAACCGCTGAACTTCTGCGGGAGATACAGGCTAACGCTTGAAAAGGCGGTATACGTCACGCGAAGC
>NZ_CAMHRZ010000003.1 GCF_946187255.1 uncultured Ruminococcus sp. | reverse complement strand
CCAGTACATTACCCATATTTACTTCCATTTTACTCGGTCTCCCTTCTTACATATTTTCGTAGATTATCGCCTTGGGCACAACAGTGCTTCCGTCGGAGATAGTCAGGTTGTGACCCACAACAGCTACGCCCCAGCTGTCCTTGTCCTCGATAGTCTCGGGTCTTGCGCCTATCTGACAATTCTCGCCTATCACGGAGTTCTCGCCTACGATGGCATACTCTACCTTAGCGCCCTTCTTTACAACAGCGCCGGGCATGAGTATGGAGTCATATATAACAGCGCCCTCCTCGACGATAACGCCGTCGGAGATCATGGAGAACTCAACGGAGCCGTCGATGACACAGCCCTCTGTTACCATACAGTTCTGTATCTGCGCGTGCTTGCCTATGCTCTGGGGAGGGAACACGGGGTTCCTGGAATATATCTTCCAGTTGGGGTCATAGAGGTCTATGGGGATATTTGGATTGATAAGATCCATGTTTGCTTCCCACAGAGACTCGATGGTTCCAACGTCCTTCCAGTAGCCGTCAAAGCGGTAAGCCACCAGCTTCTCGCCTGCTTCTCTCATATCGGGTATGATATTCTTTCCGAAGTCCTTTGAAGCTGTCTCGTCTTCCTCGTTAGCTATCAGGTAAGCGCGGAGCTTTTCCCATGTGAATATGTATATACCCATTGAAGCCAGAGTGGAACGGGGATTCTTGGGCTTTTCCTCAAAGTCGATGATGTTGTCCTCATCATCGGTTATCATTATGCCGAAACGGCTGGCTTCCTCTTTGGGAACATCCAGTACTGCGATAGTAGCGGCAGCCTTCTTGGATTTGTGGAACGCCAGCATCTTATTGTAGTCCATCTTGTAGATATGGTCGCCCGAGAGTACTACCACATACTCGGGATCGTATCTGTCGATGAAGCCGATATTCTGATAGATAGCGTTTGCAGTGCCCGAATACCAGTCTGCACCCGTTGCCTTCTGATAAGGAGGCAGCACATGAACACCGCCGTGTATACGGTCAAGGTCCCAGGGCTGACCGTTGCCTATGTACTCATTAAGTACCAGAGGCTGGTACTGAGTGAGGACGCCCACAGTGTCTATACCCGAATTTATGCAGTTAGACAGGGGGAAGTCGATGATACGATACTTAGCGCCGAATGGCACTGCGGGCTTTGCTACATCCTGTGTCAGGGCATAAAGTCTGCTGCCCTGTCCGCCTGCGAGAAGCATAGCCACACATTCTTTTTTGTTGAACATAAATATTCACCCACCATATTAATATTTTCTTATGTGATCCCTGTCCCGCAGGGATATGCGGGACGGGTCGTAAGCGTATTATTTCCTGCCGTAATTATCACGGTCAGTTGTTCTTTGCGGAAGTACTGTCAGTCTCCGCCTTTTTCTCGGAAGACTTCTTGTCCTCCTTTTTCTCGTCCTTCTTTACCTCAAAGTAGATGCAGGAGAAGGGCGGTATGTCGATGCACACCGACTGCTCAAATCCGTGCATGGGAACATCCTGCGACTTGACGGTGCCGTTGGTCATTGGGGCGCCGTCAGCGGAAGCGGAGTTGAATACTTCGGTATACTTGCCCTTGTAAGGCACGCCGAAGCAGTAGCTCTTTCTTTCCACAGGCACAAAGTTGCAGAGCACGATGACTTCATTGGCATCCGCATCAAATCTGCGGAATATGATTATGCTCTGCCTGAAATCGTCGTTAGCTATCCAGCTGAAGCCCGACCAGTCAAAGTCCTTCTGCCAGAACTGCGGGTGGTCGAGATAGAAATGATTGAGTCTCTTGGAGAAAGCGTGGTAATTGCGGTGGTTGTCGTATTCATCCACCAGGAACCATTCCAGACCGTTCTCATAATCCCACTCACGGAACTGTGCAAATTCGGTGCCCATGAACATGAGCTTCTTGCCGGGATGAGCCATCATATATGCATTGAACAGCTTGCACTGCTCGAACTTTTTGTCCACATCGCCGCCGTACATCTTGTTCACCAGCGAAGCCTTGCCGTGAACGACTTCGTCGTGGGATATAGGCAGTACGAAATTCTCGGAGAACGCATAGAAGAACGAGAATGTCAGCATATCATGATGGAACGCCCTGTCTATCGGGTCGTAGCTCATATACTTGAGCATATCGTTCATCCAGCCCATGTTCCACTTGAAGTTGAAGCCCAGGCCGCCGTCGGTGACGGGCTTTGTGACCATAGGCCATGCGGTGGATTCCTCAGCTATCATAAGTACAGTGGGGCAGCGTGAGAATACTGCGGTATTCAGGTCGCGCAGGAACTGTACTGCTTCAAGGTTCTCATGTCCGCCGTAGATATTGGGTGTCCATTCGCCGTCACGCCTGTCGTAGTCGAGATACAGCATGGAAGCCACAGCATCAACGCGCAGACCGTCAATGTGGTACTGTTCTATCCAGTACAGCGCATTGGAGATCAGGAAGCTCTTGACCTCGTTCCTGCCGTAATCGAATACTCTTGTGCCCCACGCGAGATGGTCGCGCTTTTTGGGGTCGGCATACTCGTAGGAAGCACCGCCGTCAAACTCAAACAGACCTGCCTCATCTCTCGGGAAGTGTGCAGGCACCCAGTCGAGTATAACGGATATCCCCGCCTGGTGGAACATATCCACCATTGCCATGAACTCATGGGGAGTACCGTAGCGCGAAGTGGGGGCGTAGTAGCCTATGCCCTGATAACCCCACGAACCGTCAAAGGGGAATTCAGCCAGCGGCATGAATTCGATGTGGGTATACCCCATATCTTTAAGATAGGGTATCATTATCTTGGCAAATTTGGTATACGAATAGTATATGCCGTCGTCGCAGGTCTTCCACGAATTGAGGTGTACCTCATAGATATTCATGGGGCAGTTGTAGACATCCTTAGTCTTACGCTCTTCCTGCCATTTTGCGTCCTTCCACTCATAGCCGTCGATATCGAATATCTTCGAGCCTGTCTGGGGCTTCAGCTCCATGTGAGTGCCGTAGGGATCGGCTTTGTGGCGCCGTTTGCCGTCGCAGCCGTCTATGCAGAACTTGTAGGTATCAAAGGTCTTCATACCCGGCACAAAGACTTCCCAGACCTCTGAGTCAGCGATCTTTTCCAGCGGGGTAGCTTCTTCATCCCACTCGTTGAAGTCGCCTATCAGCGAAACAGCCTTTGCCTTGGCAGCCCAGACTCTGAAAAAGTAGCCGTCCTGCCCGTCCTTTGTTCCTTTATGACAACCGAGAAAGCGGTAAGTTTCAAGATTTGTTCCGTTGTGGAAGAGGTACAGAGGTATTTCATATTCCTGAGGTATCTTATCCATTAATGCAATTTCCTCCTTTTGTATGGCACTTGATCCGTCACGGCATAGCAGTGCCATTGATATATACTTATTTTAACTCTTTTTTAATAATATTGCAAGAGGTTTAGTGACTTTTTTCAAGTTCTTACATATTTTTAACATACCCGTTATGCATATTGTACATTGAGTTAGTATTTTTTATACCACATTCTGACATTTAAATTAAACAAATCCGTCGGATACGAAATATTCCCCTGAATATCCCGACTATTGCACGCAAACGTGTGCAACGCGGTGATTCATTGATTCATTCATTTCTCAGCCGCAGCCGCACTGCCATCACGGTAAGGTCATCGCCCCGTTCACCCGCCCTGCGTGCCAGTGCCGTCCTGCCCAGTTCCTGCACCAGCCTTTCCGGGTCGGTCTCCCGACTGTTTGCCGCTATGCGGGCGAGGATGTCAGCAGTCTCATCATCCGCACCGTCGGAGGTCATAAGTATCAGGTCGCCATCAAACAGCTTGACTTCGCACCTGTCGGGCGGGCAGTCCGCAAGTATCCCCGCAGGGAAGGAAGTACCTCCCAGCACCGTCACGCTGCCGTCGCGGCACAGCCTGCTTTTTACCGCACCTGCTTTCAGCAGAGATGCGCAGCCGTCACAGAGGTCTATGCGCAGCATATCCATCGTGGCAAAGCTCTCTTCCCAGCCCTTTACCCTCAGCATCGAGGATACAAGGCGGTGTACCGTGTTCATGGAAAGCCCCGATACCAGCAGCTTGCGGCTAAGTCCCACAGTGAATGAAGAATCGAGCCTTGCACGTTTGCCTGTGCCCATGCCGTCCGAAAGCAGGAGATACTTTTCATTACCGCCTGTTTCAAACACACAGCAGCTGTCACCCGAATACTCCCCACCTGCTGATGCCATGAATACCGCAGTCTCAGCGGTATATGCAGGCAGCTCCGCAAAGGATATCCTGGTTATGCCCGCTTCGTCGGTAACGTCGGGCAGACCCATATCGCAGTCCAGCAGCGAGCTCACCGATGCGGTGAGCTGAGCCATATCTCCCGAGAAACCGCCGTTTATGAAAGCGTCCGCACGCCGCCGCAGGTCTTCGTCCACATAAACGCACACCTTTGCGCCGCGACTGCCCATAGATCCCAGCAGCTCTCCCACCCTTGCGGAAAGTGCGGGGTCTATCGTCCTCACCCGTGAGGAGCGGAAACTCAGATCACCCAGTATCTCTTCCATTGAAAGCAGCTGATCGCTCAGCATACCCCGAAGTTCTCTCATGCGGATATTCTCCGCCTTATCCTCCAGTATCCTCCGTCCCATCTCACAAAAGGCACCTGCCAGAAGCTCGGGACGATCGCAGCAGGGGATATTATCCCGCACATCCTCCGATGTGACTTCGCCGCCGCAGTCCAGGGCATCCTGCAATCTTTTAAATGCAGCGGGAGTGCTCTCGCTTTTCTCAAAGCAAAGCCTGTAGGAACCGCAGTCGCTGCAAACGCACCTTTTCACCTCTGCACAAGCTGTGCGGGAGGCGGTGCTGCGGTCCATAGTGACCGTCACCATATCCAGCCGCTGGCGTATCTCGCTCAGGGTCTGTCCTGCCATTGCAAGGCGGGCGGCAGTGGTCTGCCCGACTATGCCGTGAGTACTGCCGAAGCCTGTTATCTTCTTGCCCAGTTTTTTCACCCTGTCAGCGGGGATGATTATGAATAATACTGCTCCCAGCACGATATCCGCGAACATACAGTATGTATCGCCGTTTACTCCCACAGCCACCAGACTTATCAGTGCAGCCACCAGAAAGCTCATGACCTCTGCCAGCCGCCCGAACTGTGCGAATGTGCCGCATATCAGTCCCGCAGTTGCCAGCAGGAGGGTATTCCTCGCAAGACACGGACTGCTTACCAGTACCCCGCAGGCTGTCAGTGCGCCTGCCACAGCTCCGCCGAAGCAGCGGTGCCGCCTTGCCGCCCAAAGCAGCATGAAAGTACCCAGTGTGCGCCCGAGATTGACCGCGAATATATTTATGGAAGCAAACACGCTGACCGTCATTATACATAACATACCGGCGAATATGCCGTTGATCCCCGTAAGGTCGCATACTCCGCTGCGCCTTGTGCTGCCCCGAAGCGTCATGGCGATGTATACTGTACATCCTGCCAGCAGTGAGTTTATCATGCGCATTGAAGCCGAATATGCATCCGTAGGCATAGCGACAGTCATCACACAGGAAAACAGCATGAATGCTCCCGTCACCGTAAGTGCGCGGCACACGGGGGAATCACGCTTGCTGCCGAAAGGGTCGATGTGATACACCGCTGTGATCACCAGCAGCGAGCATATCTGTACTATGCCCGCTTCCAATCCGCGCTGAAGCAGAAAAGCTGTCAGCGTACCCAGAAATACCCATATCGCGCAGTCGCCCGCAAGTGCTGCGGCAGTGCCGCACATAAAAGATGGGAAGCCCAGTGTCACGGAAAGTCCCGTAACTATACCTCCCGCAAAAGCACCCCAGCGGCGCATCCATTTCCGACCCGTGCCGACAGCCCCCGTCCTGTTTTTTCGCCCCGTCGCTGCTGACGGGGAGGACTTGACATTTTGAAGCATATTTATCACATCTCCCGAATAGAATATTTGATAATATCCTATCATCGGAAAGACGAAAAAAGTGTCGTAAATACGCGGTCGGACAGAAAGCCTACTTGTGTTTCGCCACCCTCTCCCTGAGGATAGACTTTATACACATCACAGACAGAGCCGTCTCGCCGACTGTGATCACCGCAAACAGTATCGTCAGCGCCAGCGTTTCGCTCAGGTCGTTTTGAAGGTAGTAAAGGTCGGTATCTTCGGGATCGTAGAATACCGCTATGCTCACTTGTTTTGCATAGAGCTGATTCTCGGTGTGTATCGTCTGCGCGGGGAACACCCCGTCGCTCTGTATGACTATATCAGCCTCAAGACGTATCCTCGTCTTGCGCTTGTAGTGGTAGGTCTCTCTGGTCACATTCGTGACTTTGCCGTAGATGACCTCGGTACAGCGGGTCTTTTTGCGGTAGATGTCAGCCCCGCATCCCACTGCCGCTGCTGCAAAAGCTAACGTAAGCAGGATAGTCACGAGCGTCAGTATCTTCTTCGCTTTTGAAGGCTTCGGGGGAACTTTGATATGACGCTTCTTGCGTATGCTTCGTTTAGACATTGCGCAGTGCCTCCGAAAATGCGATAAGCTGTTCCATTGAAAGTTCTTCGGGACGGACGGAGGGCTTCAAGCCGCATACCTCCACCGCTTTGGCCACTGCCGTCTTGTCCGCGCCCATGCCCGCCGACACCGAATTGACCAGTGTCTTGCGCCGCTGTGAGAAAGCCGCTTTGACCATGCGGAAGAAGAACTCTTCATCGGTCACGCCCGCAGGAGTCTGTTCGTTTATATCGAACCTCACCACACAGCTGTCCACATTTGGTGCGGGCATAAAGCTGCCGCGAGATACGTTGAACAGTACCTTCGGCTTGGAGAAATAATTCACCGCCACCGTTACCGCACCCATATCCCTGCTGCCTACTGGGGCACAAAGGCGCGTTCCCGCTTCCTTCTGCACCATTACAGTCACCGAACGTATCCTCAGCCGCTGTTCCAGCAGCATCATGAGTATGGGGGAGGTTATATAGTAGGGAAGATTGGCACATACTGCCACTTCCAGTCCGTCAAATTCCTCTTCTATCAGCTTGTGCAGGTCCACCTTCATCACATCGGCATTTATGACCTTCACGTTGTCGTGCTCCGCCAGAGTTTCCTCAAGTACGGGTATCAGCCGTTCATCTATCTCGATGGCGACCACCTTGTCGGCACGTTTTGCCAGCTCGTTGGTCAGTACACCCACACCCGTGCCTATCTCTATCACTCCGAAGCCCGCCTTAGCGTTGCCCATCTCGGCTATCCTCGGGCATACCGACGGGTTTACCAGAAAATTCTGTCCCAGTGCCTTTGAAAAAGTAAAGCCGTGTCTTTGCATGACGTCCTTAATAACGCCTATATTGGAAAGGTTGTCCATTATCATCCACCTATTTGAAGTATACAGTCAGGCGCGGCAGGTAATACTTCGCCCCGCCTGATGCTTTTGCCTGTGCAGATCGCATTCCGTTCGTACACAAAATAACATAATAATTTTAACATATAATTGACTGTAAGTCAATAGGATAACGCATTATTTCGCGTATATGGGGCATACTTATCAATAAATGGAAAGGGGACGGGAAAAATGTATCATCATGCATATCATGCAGGGACGGAGATATCCGCAAGAACAGTGCGTATAACGGGACACGCCGCTTTTGCGGGGACGGGAGGCGAGCTGCTGCCAGCGGCGCGAAAGCTGTGTAAAAGCCGCTTTTCGGCACAAAGGCTGACAGCGGCAAATGCTATCCCGAAGGACGGCATGAGTATGGTGTGACCCCGATGTTTTGCGGGCTTGAAGCCGCAGGGTAGTTATTTTTCACAAGAATTTGTTTTTTTATCTTCACAAATTTTATACGGAAAACTGTTGAAATTCTCACGGGAATATTGTACAATATTTATGTTAGAGCGGACATGGATAATGCCCGTGTGCCGCACGGGGCGGCGGATTGGAGTATCGCATGGTTTCGGGAATGACTGACAGTTTTTCAACTTCATATCCCATGGGCGGAGCAACCGATGGCTGCCGCCTTATATCTGCGCACTCTCACTACACCCCTGTGTGTGCGGAAAGAACCGAGCATGACCGAATTTGAACTGCAACGCCATAGTTGCAGTTTTTTTGGTTTGGAAGGAGTTTGATCGAATATATGAAGAAAGTCGCAGTTATCATGGGGTCGGACAGCGATTTCCCTGTAGTATCCAAGGCGTGTGCCGAACTGAAGGCTTACGGTGTACCTTTTGAGTGCCATGTTATGAGCGCCCACAGGACTCCCGCCCTTGCCGCTGATTTTGCGGACAAGGCGAAGGAGAACGGCTTCGGCGTTATAATATGCGCTGCGGGTATGGCAGCACACCTGGCAGGCGTTATCGCGGGACATACCACTCTCCCCGTTATCGGTATCCCCTGCAAGTCCAGCAACCTTGACGGTCTGGATGCACTTCTTGCAACAGTACAGATGCCGAGCGGTATCCCCGTTGCAACGGTAGCTATCGACGGTGCGAAGAATGCGGCTATACTTGCGATACAGATGCTGGCGCTCTCAGATGATGAGCTTGCCGCAAAGCTGGAAAAGGCAAAGGCTGATATGATAGAGGGCGTAAAGGCAAAGGACGCTGCTCTGCAGGAAAAGGTCGCTGCACTGTGAGTAAATACAAGGCAGTCCTCTTTGATCTGGACGGCACACTGATGGATACCGCACCCGGCATACTGCGGACGGTGAGGTACACTATGGAGAAAATGGGGCTTCCCGAACCGCCTGAACTGAGGCGATTTCTGGGACCTCCGCTGTTTCGCTCGATGAAGGACTTCTGCGGACTGGAGGACGAACGTGCTTGGGAAGCGGTGAGGATATACCGCGAAAAGTACCCTGAGGACGGGCTGTTCGACAGTAACAGGTTTGAAGGCGTTGAGGATATGCTGGCGGCACTAAAAGAGGACGGCTTCGTTCTCGGAGTGGCTACAAGCAAGCCAGAGCCCTTTGCGAGAAGTCTGCTGGAACGGTTCGGTATGGCGGGATATTTCGGCTTTATCGGCGGTTCGGGCGTGGACGGAGCAAGAGATACCAAGCGAGAGGTCATAGAGTATACTCTGGAAAATCTCGGTATCACCGACAAGAGCGGTGTGCTCATGGTGGGCGACAGGCTGCATGATATATCAGGTGCCAAAGAGTGCGGTGTGGACAGTCTCTACGTTCTGTGGGGATACGGAAGTGCCGCCGAAGCAGAGGAATGCGGTGCGGAAGCACTGGTGCGGACACCGCAGGAATGCTATAAATACATAGTCAATAAAGTTTAAGTTTATATAAGATATTTCAGGAGGTAATCATTATGGCAAATGTTGTTAAGGGCGAGCAGCTGTATGAGGGAAAGGCAAAGAAGGTATACGCTACCAATGACCCCGATCTGGTGATCGTTGACTACAAGGACGACGCTACCGCATTCAACGGCGAGAAGAAGGGTACTATCGTCGGCAAGGGCGTTATCAACAACAGAATGACCAACTTCATGTTCAAAAAGCTGGAGGAAGCAGGCGTTCCCACTCATCTGGTAGAAGAGCTCAGCGAGAGAGAGACACTGGTTAAGAAGGTCTCCATCGTTCCTCTGGAGGTTATCATAAGAAACGTGGCTGCGGGCAGCTTTTCCAAGAGAATGGGCGTTCCCGAGGGCAAGGAGCTGCTGACTCCCATACTGGAATTCAGCTACAAGAACGACGATCTGGGCGATCCCTTCATCAATGACTACTATGCACTGGCACTGGGTCTGGCTACTAAGGAAGAGATTGACACCATCGCTAAGTATGCATTTGCAGTAAATGATTTCATGGTTAAGTTCTTCAAGGGCGTAGGCGTTGACCTCATCGACTTCAAGATCGAGTTCGGCAGAACCAGCGACGGAACTATCATACTCGCTGATGAGATCTCTCCCGACACCTGCCGCTTCTGGGACAGCAAGACTCACGAGAAGCTGGACAAGGATCGTTTCCGCAGAGATATGGGCGGCGTAGAGGACGCATATCAGGAAATGATGAAGAGAGTTCTGGGAGAATAATTCTATGGGCGGATTTTTCGGCGCAGTATCGGCTAATGACTGTATACAGGACGTTTTCTTCGGTACCGACTATCATTCTCATCTCGGCACAAGACGCGGCGGCATGACCTCCTATTCCCCCGAAACAGGTTTTCAGAGGAATATCCACAGTATAGAGAATTCTCCGTTCCGTACCAAGTTCGAGAAGGACGTGGAGAGTATGCGAGGCAAGGTCTGCATTGGCTGTATAAGCGATACAGACCCTCAGCCCATCATGGTAAGGTCCACTATGGGACTTTACGCTATATGCTCGATAGGTGTGATACATAACGCTAAGGAGCTCACTCAGGAGCTCCTCGTGAACGGCTGTGCGAATTTCGAGACCATGAGCAGCGGTGCTATAAATTCTGCGGGACTCATAGGTGCGCTCATTGCACAGAAGGACAGCTTCGTTGACGGCATACGCTATGCCCAGGAGAAGATACAGGGCACCATGTCGCTGGTCATCATGACAGAGAATTCGGTGATATGTGCAAGAGATAAGGCAGGCAAGCTGCCTATCATCGTGGGCGAAAGGTCGGACGGCTACTGCTTCTCCTTTGAGGATTTCGCTTTCCAGAAGCTGGGCTACCACACCTGCCATGAGCTCAAAGCGGGTGAGATAACCCGCATAACAAAGGACGGCTGGGAGATAATGTCAGAGGGTACGGACGAGATGAGTATATGTACCTTCCTGTGGACTTACTACGGCTACCCCAACGCCAACTATGAGGGCGTAAATGTCGAGGGTATGAGGATACGCAACGGCATGATAATGGCGGAGAACGATATCAAGAACAACAGACTTCCCGATGTGGATTATGTCTGCGGTGTTCCCGATTCGGGCACGCCCCATGCTATCGGGTATGCCAACAGGAGCGGCATACCCTTTGCAAGACCCTTTATCAAGTATACCCCCACATGGCCCCGCAGCTTTATGCCGACTAACCAGTCGATGCGCAACAGGGTGGCTAAGATGAAGCTGATACCCGTACACGAGTTCATTGAGGGCAAGAAGCTGCTGTTCGTGGATGACAGTATAGTACGCGGCACACAGATGCGTGAAACGGTAGAGTTTCTGTACGAGAACGGCGCAAAGGAAGTACACATGAGGTCTGCCTGTCCGCCTATAATGTACGGATGCAAGTACCTGAACTTCTCCCGCAGCAGTTCCGAGCTGGAGCTTATCGCAAGGCAGATCATCGACGAGAACGAGGGCGCTGAGGGCGTTAAGTACATCAGGGAGTACAGCGACACCAACACCGAGCGCGGCAAGTTCCTGCGCGATGAGATATGCCGCAGATTAAAGCTGACCTCACTGGAATTCCAGTCTATCGAAGGTACTGTACGCGCAGTCGGCAGACCCGAGTGCGGACTGTGTACCTACTGCTGGGACGGCAGGGAATAAGACTTATGGGGCTTTTTTCCAAAAAGGAGCATTCACCCGTAAAGGACAAATACAGCGCTGCGCGTGATATAGCGGAAAGATCTCTTGCGATAGTCACGGAAAAAGGCGATGCTGACGGACTGGGCGGCTTTGGCCGCAGGGACGGCGGAGACTATTACCTGTACTACTACAGCGCAGGGAACAGGATCGAACTGCCGGTTATCGGCGATGTGAGCTTCGATGAGCTGCGCAGGTTCTTTGCGGAATGCGGAGAGCCCGGCGGGACAAGGTGCTTTCTGCACACTGTCAGCGGGCGGAGATTTGCAGTGGTGCTTGAACCGCAGGAGTTCGGTTTCAAGGGCAATATTAAATTTATGTACGACGACGGAGAATAATACCGAAAGGAAGCATTTATGAACAAGAACAGCTATTCAAACAGCTACAAGGAAGCAGGCGTGGACGTAACTGCGGGCTACAAGGCAGTTGAACTGATGAAGCAGTACGTCGGCAGGACAGTCACAAAGGGCGTTATCGACGGGATTGGCGGCTTCGGCGGACTTTTTGAGCTGGACATGACAGGCATACAGAAGCCTGTGCTGGTGTCGGGCACCGACGGCGTGGGCACGAAGATAAAGATAGCTTTCCTGCTTGACAAGCATGACACAGTGGGTATTGACTGTGTGGCTATGTGTGTCAACGATATAATCTGCTGCGGTGCAAAGCCCCAGTTCTTCTTGGATTATATCGCCTGCGGCAGAAATATCCCCGAGAAGATAGCAAGCATAGTATCGGGCGTGGCAGAGGGCTGCGTTCAGGCTGGCTGCGCACTGGTAGGCGGCGAGACTGCCGAGCATCCGGGTCTTATGCCCGAAGAGGAGTACGACCTTGCAGGTTTCTCTGTGGGCGTTGTTGACAAGGACAAGATACTCGACCCCACCACCCAGAAGGCAGGGGACGTTATGATCGCTATAAAGTCCAGCGGCGTACATTCAAACGGCTTCTCACTGGTAAGGAAGGTATTCGATGTGAACGAAGAGAACCTGGCGAAGCATTATGACGAGCTGGGAACTACTCTCGGTGAGGCACTGCTGACACCTACACGCATCTATGTAAAGGCAGTGATGAGCCTGCTGGATGCTGTAAAGGTAAAGAGCATCTCTCACATCACAGGCGGCGGCTTCTATGAGAATATCCCGAGAGCACTGCCTAAGGGCATCTCTGCAAGGATCAAACGCAGTGACGTTCAGGTGCTGCCTATATTCGATCTTATCGCAAAGACGGGCAACATCCCCGAGAGGGATATGTTCAACACCTTCAATATGGGCGTTGGCATGACCGTTGTTGTGGACAAGGCTGACGTTGATGCGGCTATCGCAGCTATCAAGGCTGCGGGCGAGGACGCTTATGTTCTCGGTGAGCTGGTAGACAGCGATCTCGGCGTAATTATAGAATGATAAAAGGATAGAACCTTTGAGCCACCCGGTACGGCTTGTGTCGGGTGGCTTTTTTGGAGGGGGACAAAGATATGGACAAAGCGGTTACGGAATTCCTGATAAGAGCAAAAAGAGCCACCTATGCGGGCAAAGGCGCGGAAAGCGTCAGCAGCCGGCCTGCTTCCCACGACCTTGAATACAGCGAAGGGGATCTGACTTACATAGATACCTATCTCGGCGGAGAAAAATTCGCGGGTGAGGAAGCATTGTGGCGCAGCGGAGAGCCTTTCTGGTCGATGAACTATGTGGGACGTGTCACGGGCAGTGATTTCAGCGGAGATTTCCTCAAAGCGGCACTGCTTGAAGTACCCGCGGACAAGCCGTTCAGAGGCCCCGCGCATTACGAAGACGGCGGGTATGCCTATATATGCGAAGTGGACGGTGATGCCGATTGGTTCAGCGGGCGAGAGGTGATTACGCTGAACGGCGTGCAGATATATGAATGTCTGTTTCACGGCGGGACGATAAATTAAGCGGTGACAGTACAAAGGAAAACAGACAGACAAGATGAAGATACAGGAATTCGGGAAAGGAAATAAAGACACCGTCATGCTGCTTCACGGCGGCGGGCTTTCGTGGTGGAATTACCGCGATGCGGCAGAGTGGCTGAAAGAACACTTTCATGTGGTCATCCCCGTGCTTGACGGTCATGCGGAAAGCGGCAGGAAGTTCACATCCATCGAGGACAATGCGGCGGAATTGATCGCTCTTATAGACGAAAGCTGCGGCGGCAGAGTAAGGCTGATAGGCGGGCTTTCACTGGGCGGGCAGATACTGCTGGATATGCTTTCACAGCGAAAGGATATATGCGATGCCGCGATAGTGGAAAGCGCATCGGTGCTGCCCTCAAAGCTGATGGCTGCAATGCTGGGTCCGTCCGTTAAGGCGAGCTACGGGCTGATAAAAAAGGAATGGTTCGCAAGGGCGCAGTTCAAGTCGCTGAAACTAAAGGAGAGCCTTTTTGAGGACTACTACCGCGACACCTGCCTGATAAGCTGCGAGGATATGACGGCGATATTGACGGCAAATCAGCTTTATACCCTGAAAGACAGCGTAAAGGACACGCAGGCAAAGGTGTATGTATTTGCGGGCTCAAAGGAAACAGGGCAGATAAAGCGTTCGGCTGAACTGATACACAGGACGATACCGAATAGTGGATCGGAATTTATGGAAGGTATGTATCACGGAGACTTTTCAATAAACCACAGTGAGGACTATGCCCGCAGGATAATAAATATTCTTAAAGGATAAGGAGGCAGCTATGCCCTGGTCAAAGATAAAGAAAAGACTTGAAACAGAGTTTCTCGCCCCCTCATTGCAGGGGCGTGTGACGTACTTTGCCACCTCATACAGCAAATGTCCAGACCATGAGGGCAGGGCGGCTATCCGCGTTGACGGCGTGGAGGTATTCAAAAGCAGCTACTACGAGAAGATGATTATACACTCGCAGAAAGTCAGTGAGCTTACAAAAGGCGGCATGAGCTATATGGAAAGCTGGATGCAAGCCTTTGAAGAAGCCGAAAAAGCGGGCGGCTTCGATCAGAAGTGGTTCTATATGGCTTTTGATAAGTTCACTACACAGCCCATTGAGGATAGTCTTAAAAGTGAGATACCTCTGGTGCGGATATTTGCCATACTCGACAGGCGCACAGGAAAGCGCAGGCTTGCGGCTATGGCAGAGGAGATGAAAAGCGCACCGCCTTTTATACAGGTGTTTTACCAACTCAGGTGTGAGGCTGAGGGCTTGTCATGAAAGAGTTCGACAACAGGAAGTCCTTCAAGACTTTTTGGCACAGGCACAAACATCAGCTGTTGGGGCTTCTGATACTGGCGGGGATAGTGTGCATCGGGTGGATAGGCTATCGCGAGACCCACCCGAAAACGCCATCGTATGAGGAAGTATTTGGCATCGACACGGAAGCATTTGGTTATGAAGTCACGGTGGAGGGCTTTGACGGCGAGATGTTCATATACAGCGTGTATTTCGACCATGATGTGACACCGAGCGACACGGAGAAAATGAACAGCCGCATAGAAGCGCTTTATGAGGACTGCGGTGAGGACGATTACTACGGTTACATAATGGTGGGCGACCCCGACGGCAGCAAGTGCGATATAATGCTCGATCTCGGCAACGCGGACGACGAACGCATGATCGGCGGCATACTGTATGCCCTTGACGGAATGGACGGGCTCGAAAGGGTCGTTATAAACGAAGGTGCGGGGGAGTATTGAGCAATGGAGCGTATACCCTACAATGTGGAGGACTATAAGTATATCGACGAAAAATACTATCGCGGCTTTGAGGGCGAGGAGGAGTATGTCTTCTTCACCTTTGACGAAAAGGGCATAAGGCGGGGCTATGGTATATGGGGCGGCTATCTCGGTGCGGCGGTGGACGGCATAAAACCCGAGAGTTACGGCTTTGCGGGCTTGCAGCTCTATTACCATGTTGATATGTTCAATGAGGAGCTTTGTCCCGATGATATATACGAATTCAAATACCCCGAGTTTGTGTACAGACAGCTGGCTGCTGTGGATAAGAGCAGTCTTAAATTCCTGCCCGAAAGCGCAGAGGTGACGGATGTGCTCAAAGAGTTCTTCCGTAACGCGGCGGAAGCGGGGAAGACGGTGTATGCATTGTATATCTGACAAATACGGCGAGGTGATACTGTGGCTGAGTGTATTTCTTTGGAAGGAACAAAAGAGGACAAGGTGATGACCTGTCTGAGGGCGGCGGGCTGGTACGAAGGGCGCTGTGTCGATATCACGGCGGTGAAGGACTTTTACAAGGCTTTCGGCATCGAACTGCCTGCGGGTGCTGAAAGACTTCTGCGGGAGTATTATGGTTTGGCGGACAGCTGGTACATTAACCATGACGGCAGGAACAGGAGCTGTGATATAGAGTTCACGCTTTATCCGACGCGGAACTGTTCGGAAGAGTATTACCGACAGGAGACTGAGACCGAAGAGAGCGCTGAGTTCCTGAAAAGAGCCGAAAAATTCGCAGGGGAGCCGCTTGTATGGATAGGCGAGATAGGGTATTATTACGCTGCAAATGTCTATATGGGCAGTTCGGACAGGATATACACCACACACGATCATAACGACAAGGTCAACTGCTACGGTTCGGTGCCCGAACTGCTGGCAGACGAATTTGCTCACGCGGACAAGTGGGAAACGGTCTGTGTTGATCGCAGATAAGTTATCATAGAAAGGAAGTATTGTAATGAAAAATATAGTTGTACTGGTATCGGGCGGCGGTACTAATCTGCAGGCGCTCATAGACTCGCAGGAAAGAGGCGAGATAAAGGGCGGCAGGATAAGCTGTGTCATATCCTCAAAGGAGGGTGCCTATGCCCTTGAAAGAGCGGCTAAGGCGGGTATACCCTCTGTTGTGCTGCCGAGAAAGGAATACGCCGACAAGAAAGCCTACAGTCAGGCGATACTGGAGGAACTTGGCAGGCAGAAAGCCGATCTGGTGGTGCTGGCGGGCTTCATGATAATACTCGATGAAGTCGTTACAAAGGCTTATCCTTACAGGATAATCAATGTACACCCCGCACTGATACCCTCCTTCTGCGGTGAGGGCTACTACGGGCTTAAAGTACATGAAAAGGCGCTGGAATACGGCGTAAAGGTCAGCGGTGCGACGATACACTTCGTGAATGAGGAAGCCGATGCGGGCGCGATCATATTACAGGGCGCTGTGGATATCGCTAACGACGAAACACCCGAGAGCTTACAGAAAAAGATAATGGAGAACGTGGAATGGAAGCTGCTGCCTAAGGCGGTATCACTGTTCTGTGAGGACAGGATAACCATAAAGGACGGCAGGGCTTACGTTGATCTCTGATAAAAAATACCGCAGGATATCGAGGGATCATTGACAATCGCGGGTCTTCTGTGATATAATCAGAACACAAAGAATATATACAAGGAGGCTCGGCAATGAAAAGAAAAAACAAGATCATCACAGGCATGGCAGCAGCGGTGCTGGCACTGGCAGCGGGAAGTATCTGCGCTTATGCGGACGGCGGCAGCGGCGATATCGACGGTGACGGCAGCATAACCGCAACGGATGTGGTGTGCGCGGCAGCTTATGTAAAGGGGATACGTCCTCTGTACGGGCAGGCGCTGGCTGCTGCTGACGTTAACGGTGACGGCAGTGTCAATGCGGCGGATGTAGCTATGCTCGCAGCACACGTCAAGGGTATACGCTCGCTGAACGGTAACTATTCCACTCCCGACCCTGAGCCCGAACCGCAGGGACCTGTCATAGAGGTCAGAAACGGCGTGACCTATGTGGACGGTATTCTCATCGCAAACAAGAGCTATGCACTGCCCTCAAACTACGGCTGGGGCTTGACCTATTCCTGCAACAACGATTACGGTCTGACTAACGAGACCTGGAATGCATTCTGTGAGATGCAGTCTGCGGCATGGCGTGACGGCTATTCGCTGTGGGTATGCTCGGGATACAGGAGCTATGACTATCAGAGCAGTCTTTACTGGGGATATGTCAACCGTGACGGACAGTGGGCTGCGGATACATATTCGGCAAGACCGGGTCATTCCGAGCATCAGACGGGACTGGCACTGGATATCAACTATGCGGAGAGCTGGTTCAACAACACAGCCGAAGCAGTGTGGATAGCAAACAACTGCGCGGATTATGGCTTTATCCTGCGTTATCCCGCAGGCAAGGAAGATAAGACAGGCTATAAGCATGAGTCCTGGCACGTTCGCTATGTGGGCAAGGACCTTGCCCGCAAGGTGACAGATTCGGGGCTTTGCCTGGAGGAATATCTGGGTATCGACTCATATTATCATTAAAACCGAGAGGACAGCTGCGCGGGCGGCTGTCCTTTTTGGGTCTGTAAGAGTTTTTACTGTATTTCGTTACCGCCCGTCCGGCGTCAGGACTTTTTTAAAATTTCGCAAAATGCTTGCAATGTGTGGGGATTTCTGCTATAATATATAGTTGAGGTGATGTGCGGACACGCAGGAGGTGCGGCATGAACTTTGGTGCGAAATATCTCGGTGAACTCAACAAAGCGGGCTTTGACGGCGGCGAATATACCGAGGGATTCTTTATGGGCTGTTTCAGTGAACTGCTGAATGACCCTGCGTACAGTTCTTATACCGCTGAGAACGGCATAGACCGAAAGATTCTCTGTGCGGCGCTGGCACAGCTGAAAACAGGTAGATATATGGGCTTTTCGGCAGACAGACCCTTTGACATCAAAGGCTTCTGGGGACTTACGGACAGCGAGGTATACGCTGTTGCCGCAGCCTGTCCGCAAAGACTGTTGGGTTTTCTGATAATGGGCTATCAAGCATCGGAAACACCTGATGAGGATATGCTTGCGCGGCTGGATAAGCTCTATCGGGAAAGAAAAGCAATGGATAATAATAACAACGGATGAACCGTGAGGATATATGTAAGGCTGTATGCTCAGCTGTACTGTGCTTTCGTGCGGGCGGTGAAGCTGATCGGCTGTAATATATAATTGAATGATCAACAATATCAAGGAGGTCAAAAACATGAAAACACTTGACATTTATGAGGAACTCAAAGGCAACGCATATCCCGGAAGAGGTATCGTTATCGGAAAGAGCGCTGACGGGAAGAATGCAGTAACTGCATACTTCATAATGGGCAGGAGCGTTAATTCCAGAAACAGAGTATTCACCGAGACTGAGGACGGCATAAAGACTGAGGCTGCCGATCCTTCAAAGCTCTCCGACCCCCATCTGATAATATATTCACCCGTGAGAGTGCTGGGAAACAAGACTATAGTTACCAACGGCGATCAGACAGATACCATCTATGAGCTGATGGACAAGCAGCAGACTTTCGAGCAGAGCCTGCGCACAAGAGAGTATGAGGACGATGCGCCCAACTACACTCCCAGGATCTCGGGCATAATGCACGTTGGCGAGGGCAAGTACAACTATGCCATGAGCATACTGAAATCCGCTGACGGTGACCCCGACTGCGTGGAGAGATTTACCTTCACTTATTCAAACCCCATCGCGGGCTTCGGTCATTTCATTCACACCTATATGGGTGACGGCAACCCGCTGCCCAGCTTTGAGGGCGAGCCCAAGAAGGTGACTATACCCAATGATATCGACGAGTTCACCAACGGTCTGTGGGAAGCACTGAACGAGGATAACAAGGTATCCTTGTTCGTAAGGTTCATCGATATCGAGACAGGCAAGGCTGTTTCAAGGATAGTTAACAAGTACACTAAGTAATGAGCAGAAAGACTGTCCGGTATATAACTATTGCCTGCGGTGACGGTCACAGCTTTGGCATAACACCGGATGGACGTTATGTATACTCAGGGATGGTGGGCATGACTTCAATGACAGAGTTATACGACATAGGGCGTGAGCTTTACATGAAGCTCACCGACCCTGTGAACGAGGATGATGTCCGCGAGATGCTGCAAGATATGTACGCCGAATGCGAGTGCATAGCCTTTCAGCCCTCAACTGTGGAGCCGCTGCCTGTGTGTATCACAAATATGCATACCATAGAGGATTATACGGACTATATCCGTTTTCTGACCGAAAACAGGGTCGTTGGCGGAAGGCTCGAAGCAGGCGGAGTGATACTGACCACCGATGATGGCAGAGAGATATTTTTTGAGCTGAAAGATATTCGGTAAGGAGAATACGATGGAAAGAGATACAGACACTAATTACGCAAGGGCAGAGCATGATACCCCCGTGCAGGGAAATACCGGGAACCTTATGACCGTTCAGAGCCCGAACTGTGAGATTACGCCGTATCTCGATCACGGCATACAGCGTGTTGAACCCGCAGTGCAATTGGATCAGAAGAACAACGACTATTACCTGAGAGCAATGGAAGGCTATCTTGGGAATATCAAAACATGGAAGCACAAAAAACTCCTGCTGACTTTGGCAGAGGGATTTGTGACAGGACTGGGCAGTTTTATCTTAGAAGCCACTGACAATGGTATGGGTGTGCTCATGATACTGGCGGCTCTTCTCGGAGTAATTGTGGTGCCTGCGGCAATGATGACAAAGATACCTCCCGCACCGCCCTGGATAGAGGAAAACCTGGTGCTCAAAAAGAATTTCCTGACAGCGGCAAAGGCGGCAGGACAGGTATTTGCGGGCGTGTGCTGCGGTATGCTGATAGGGATAATAATAGCAGTGATAATTGGCGGGTAGAGCAGGTATATGGAACTTATCTCAATGAACTGCCCGAACTGTTCGGGCAATATAAAATACAAGCCCGGTAAGACTCAGATGGTCTGTCCGTACTGTGATTCTGTTATCAAGATAAGTATGACGATTGAAGACCGCGAATTTGAGCGCAATATTTCAAAGATAGCCAATGAGTTGCCTAAATACATGGCTTCGCTGAAAAAATGGCGTATAGCGTTTTTTATCACTCTGCCATTGGCTCTGCTTTCGGGTGTGATGCTTATCGGTGCGATCATAGGTACAATATTCGCTCCAAGCGATGCATCCAAAAATGATACTTCTTCAAAGAGTGAAGCGTATTCGGTAGTGACCGAGATAAAATAAGAATGTACACCATAGATAGGATGAATACTATGGAAAGAGAATTTCCTAAGTTCAGATACCACCCCGACCCGATAAGCACCGAAGCCTTCAAAAAGGCAGAGGAACCGCAGGTTTGCGAATGCTGCGGCAGGAAGACGGAGTATGTATACGAAGTACCCTTTTTCACATCTGCGGATGTGGAATGTATCTGCCCCTGGTGCATAGCGGACGGAAGCGCCGCTAATAAATTTGACGGGGCATTTCAGGATGAATACAGCTGCGATGAGATCGATGATGACTCTAAGCTCGACGAGCTCATACACCGTACCCCCGGCTACTGCGGCTGGCAGCAGGAATACTGGCTCGCTCACTGCGGCGATTACTGTGCATTCGTCGGATATGTGGGTATGAAAGAGCTTGAAGATATAGGTATCGCAGACAAGCTCGAAAGTATATACCGCCAGGACGCTGCAATGTTCGATATACAGGATATAAGAGAATGTATGACCAATAACGGCAGTATGCAGGGATATCTCTTCAAATGTCTGCACTGCGGAAAGTATCAGCTCTATGCGGACTGCGACTGATCGTTATTATGATAATGTATAAAATATAATTTGAAAATATACGGAGGTAATTGACAATGGCAAACGAAATGCTTTTGAAGTACGGCTGCAACCCCAATCAGAAGCCGTCGAGAGTTTTTATGGAGGACGGAAAGGAGCTGCCTATCGAGGTGCTGAACGGCAAGCCCGGCTATATCAATCTGCTGGATGCTTTCAACGGCTGGCAGCTGGTTAGAGAACTGAAAGCTGCTACGGGTATGTGCGCAGCTACCTCTTTCAAGCACGTTTCTCCCGCAGGTGCGGCAGTGGGCAGACCCCTGACCGAGACAGAAGCTAAGATATACTTCGTTGACGATCTGGGCGAGCTTTCTCCTATGGCTTGCGCTTATGCAAGGGCAAGAGGTGCGGACAGAATGTCTAGCTACGGCGATTTTATCGCACTTTCGGACGTTTGCGACGTTCCCACCGCAAAGATGATACAGCGTGAGGTCTCCGACGGCATAATCGCTCCCGGCTATACCGATGAAGCGCTGGAAATACTGAAATCAAAGAGAAAGGGTACATACAATATCATCAAGATAGATGAGAACTATGTTCCCGCTGAGATCGAGCGCAAGCAGGTGTTCGGCGTTACCTTCGAGCAGGGCAGGAACGAGCTGAAGATCGACAAGGAACTGCTTTCAAACGTAGTAACCGAGAACAAGGATATCCCCGCTGACAAGATGGAGGATCTCATCATATCCCTGATAACACTGAAGTATACTCAGTCCAACTCCGTATGCTATGTAAAGAACGGACAGGCTATCGGTATCGGCGCAGGTCAGCAGTCGAGAGTACACTGCACCAGACTGGCAGGCAGCAAGGCTGATAACTGGTGGCTTAGACAGAACCCGAAGGTAATGGCTCTGCCTTTCAAGGATGATATCCGCAGACCCGACCGTGACAACGCCATAGATGTATACATTGGCGAGGAATGGGAGGACGTTCTCGCAGAGGGCGAGTGGCAGAGGATCTTCAAGACCAAGCCCGAGCCGCTGACCCGCGAGGAGAAGAAGGAATGGCTGGCTAAGAATACCGACGTATGTCTGGGCTCCGATGCATTCTTCCCCTTCGGTGACAACATCGAGAGAGCTAAGAAGTCGGGCGTTGCATACATTGCTGAGCCGGGCGGATCTATCCGTGATGACAACGTTATAGAGACCTGCAACAAGTACGGCATGGCTATGGCGTTCACCGGTATAAGACTGTTCCACCACTGATGAAAAAGAAAGCTTTTACCGCATCTCTGCTGGCGGCGCTGATGCTGACCGCCTGCGGGGGCACTGCGGAGGAAGAAAGCAAGGCTGAAACTACTACCACGACAACGGCTGCGGTAAGTACTGCGGAAGAAAGCTCGGCGGCAGAAGAGGAAAGCGAAGCGGAGGATCCCAAAGCGGAGGAGGAAAGCTCTGCTGCGGAGGAAAGCAAAGCCGAAGAAAAGCAGACCGAACCGCCCGAAGAAAGCAAGCCCGATGTCACGGAGACCACCCGCGATAAGACCGACCCGCCGCCCTCTGCGGGCAGCAATGTTGTTGATATGCAGGGAACGGGATATACCTATAAGGTCGATCTGTCAAAATGGGTGAACACCATAGATAACTTCACAATGACGCAGATAGACAACGGTCAGTCGGGCATCGACCCGTCGATCGAGTATATCTACGGCTGGCTGGGGGACAAGAAGTCCACCTGTGTTATGTCGGCAAGCACTACGCCCACCGATACGACGGGTTATGATATGAATGTTCTGGGGGAGATGTACGCTGAAAGAGATGGTCTTCCCGAAGGACAGCAGCTGATAAGCTGGAACGTGCAGGAGATTAACGGTCTTGAATGGATAAGGCTGGAATATTCTCTTGATGCGAGCCTGATGGGTTTTACCGCAAGGTCGCTGGTGTATATGAATTTCAGCGGTACCAAACAGACTACGATAAATTTTTCAATGCCTGAGGAAAGCATTGAAGATATCGACAAAGATCTCACCGAACTGATGTGGTCGGTGGAGATACAGTAAGGATAAAAGAAAAGTAAAATGAATACTGCCGTGAGGAAGTCCACACGACAGGGAAACGGAGAATGTAAATGAATAAGATAATGATAGCAGCTGTTATCGCTGTAATGACGTTATCGCTGGCTGCCTGCGGAGGTAATGATAACTCCGATACAAGCAAGGCGGAGCCTGCAAAGACGACTGCTGCGGACACTGAGAGCACTGCTGAGGAGGAAGTATCCTCTGAGGATGAGACTTCTTCTGCTGCGGACGAAAGCAGCGAAGCTGAGGAAGAACCCACCCCTGCTGAGGACAGTTCTGCGGCAGATGACAGCAGTGAAGCAGAGGAAGATCCCGAAGGCACAGTCACTGTGGCAGCGGGCAATTTCTCCTTCAAGTACAACGAGAACGACTGGGATGCACTTACCAGCGAAGGTCTGGGCGCAAAGCTGACCCACAAGCTGAACGATGACGAGATAGATTATTATTCTTATCAGATAGTAATGAATATCGAAGCGGAGAATGATCTTGACGTGGTCAAGGACGGTGTTATCTCCATGTACAACGGCATCGCAGTGTTTGAGGAAGCTACTGAGGGCGAGCTGAACGGTCTGCCTGTGACAAAGGTACACGGTGAGATGCTGGGCGACGGTTCCGCACAGAAAGCGGACATCGACCTGCTGCTGTGTCAGCCCGAAGGCGAAGCTGATGTACTGGTGGCAAGATATACTTCCATCAGCATAAACGGCGACCCGCACGAGAAGTCTGAGGAAGATATGGACGCAGTCCTCAACAGCGTAAGCTGGAACAAAGCGGAATAAACGACGAAGAGTGATAGTATGAAAAAGCTCGTGATAGCTGCGCTGGCAGCACTGACAGCCGTAAGCCTTACCGCCTGCGGCAGCAAGGATAAAAAGGACGGCTCGGGCAGGGTGGCAAAAATGCCCGTGCAGGATACCGTGACCGATGCGGAGGACGTAACTCCCACCGATGTGGAGATACAGCTGGGCACAGCTGCGGAAAACAATGCGGAGACCTCTGAGGAGGACGGAAAGACCGTGATAAAGCTGGACGACCCCGATGCTGATGCGGACAGCGGTGAGGAAAAGCCTGACAGCACATCGGCTGCCGAAGCAACAGCGGGTGCGCCCTTCTCCTTCAGGGCAGACAGCAGCAAGTGGAACGTTACAAGCGATGACAAGAGCGCATCGCTGATATACAATGCGGACGATATCACCTATGCAAAGGGGAATTGTTCGATAATGATAAACACCCGTACCGTTGACGATATGCCCGACAGGACATTGAGCGAGATAGCCGATGCGATACTCGATTCAAAGGGCATGACCGATGATATCACCGTGAATACCCGCGGAGAAAGTCTGCTGGGAGATCATAACGCCTATACCCTGCACTGCGTGTACAAGATGGATAAGGCGGATTTTGACCTGGATATTACAGTGATGGCGGAAGGCACACAGGTGGTGGAGGTGTGGGTGATGTCCTACACCGACTGCACTGCCGCAATGCAGGATAATTTCTCGCAGGTGCTGGATACGGTCAGCTTTTCGTGATACGGCGGGATAACAAAAAGGAGTGTTGAAAATGAAAATACTTGTAGTCGGCGGCGGCGGACGTGAACACGCTATCATTGCCGCTTTAGCTAAGTCGCCCAAGGCGGAGAAGATATACTGCACACCCGGAAACGGCGGTATCTCGGCTATGGCTGAATGCTTCGATGTGGGCGCAACGGATATAGACGGCGTTGTCGCACTGGCAAAAAAGCTGGCAGTCGATCTCGTTGTGGTAGCACCCGATGACCCGCTGGTACTGGGTATGGTAGACGCTTTGCAGGCAGAGGGCTTCAAGACCTTCGGACCCAAAAAGGCAGCGGCTATCATCGAGGGTTCAAAGGTGTTCTCTAAGGATCTGATGAAGAAGTACAATATTCCCACTGCGGGCTATGAAGTCTTCAAGGACAGCGAGTCTGCTATCGCTTATGTGAAGAAGCAGAACAGCTATCCCGCTGTTATCAAGGCGGACGGTCTTGCACTGGGCAAGGGCGTTATCCTCGCACAGAACGAGGAGGAGGCTGTTGAAGCTATCAAGGAAATGATCGACGGCAAGAAGTTCGGTGACAGCAGCACCACGATAGTCGTTGAGGAATACCTGACAGGTCCCGAAGTATCGGTACTCAGCTTTACCGACGGCAAGACAGTCGTTCCCATGCTTTCTTCGATGGATCACAAGAGGGCACTGGATAACGATGAGGGTCTTAACACAGGCGGAATGGGAACTATCTCCCCCAACCCCTGCTACACCGATGAGATCGCAAAGGAGTGCATGGAGAAGATCTTCCTGCCCACTATCAATGCGATGAACGCTGAGGGCAGGACATTTGAGGGCTGTCTCTATTTCGGACTGATGATCACTCCCAAGGGTCCCAAGGTGATCGAGTACAACTGCCGTTTCGGTGATCCCGAGACACAGGTAGTTCTGCCGATGCTGAAGACCGACCTGGTAGATATCATGCTGGCTATATACGATCACAAGCTGGATGAACTTGATGTTGAGTGGTCGGAGGGAAGCTGTGCTTGTGTAATCATGGCAAGCGGCGGTTATCCGCTTTCCTATCCCAAGGGCATCGAGATCAAGGGTCTAGATGAAAAGGGACAGGTGGATGGCGTACAGGTCTTCCACGCGGGAACAAAGCTGGAAAACGGCAAATTCCTCACCAGCGGCGGAAGAGTGCTGGGCGTGACCGCAAAGGGACTTACTCTGAATGCGGCACTGGAAAAAGCCTATGCAGGTGTTGAAAAGATAACCTTTGAAGGTGCGCACTACCGCAAGGATATAGGCAAGAGAGCTTTAAAGGCACTGGACAGCGACCCGCTCCATCTTGGCTACAAGGACGATATGGAGGACTATATCGAGGAGAACGGCGTATATCTCAGACAGTAAAAGCTATATAACAACGACCGGCAGTATTTTAGGGCTGTCGGTCGTTTTGTTTGCGATAAAAAAACGGCTCATCAAGGAGCCGTTTTTGCATCTACTTTATAAGCTGCAGTGTCACAAGGTAAGCTGTTACGCGCATTACAGCCACAAACAGCATCATCGTTGCACCCGTGCCCGTGACAAGCTGATTTATCCAGAAGACTTCGTCCGAGGTTATGGGGTGGAGGTCGTCGCCAATACGCTGCCGTCTGGTAAGAAAACCGTTCCTTACCTCATCGCCGCCCAGCTGAACATCCAGCGCACCTGCCGCGACCGACATGGTACAGCCCGAATTGGGACTGGGTGAACGGCGTTTGTCACGCTGATATATCTCAGCGGCATTTTTCTTGTCCAGCTTGAGGAAAGCGGCATCCCAGCGCATAAAGGTCGCGGCAAGCCTTGCGGGGATGAACATGACTACGTCATCCAGCTTTGCAGCCACCTTGCCGAAATAAATGTGATCCTTGTCCTTGAAGCCCACTGCGTTGTCCATTATATTTACAACCCTGCAAAATACCGCGCCGACTCCGCCGAACAGGCAAGCCCAGAACATGGGGGCTACTATAAGGTCAACGGCATTTTCGGAAGCCGCTTCAACAGCGCATTTTGCACATTCGGTGGAGGACATTTTGTCCACATCGCGGTCAGTCAGGTGGCGTAGGTATCTGCGGGCTGCGTTAACATTGTCAGTCCTTACGGAACGGAACACGCCCAGCAGATAGCGGCGCATATCCTTCCCCGACATTGAAAGCCAGCATAAAATACCCTCAGCGAGTATCCCGACCACAACGTTCAGCTTGTAACACAGCAGCAGCAGAGCTACACTTATGCCCATCGTTATCAGAAGAGTCATCACCACAAGCATGACCCCTGCCATGTTTTGCGCTTCGGGGGCATCGAGATAGGCATTTTTCAGCATCTCTTCCAGCTTGTTCACCATGCGCTTTACTAATCTGACGGGGTACATATTTCCACCGGGGTCGCCCAGTATCATATCCAGTGCGAAGCCGAAAGCCAGCGCACACAGAGAATTCATAATTATCATAGATAGGTTTCTCCCTGTACTCAAAATCACTTTTATTATAACACATTTTCCCGCAAATGTAAAGATGCACGGAGACAAATTCTGTACAAACATTTACGCCGGTACTATTTGTTTTTTGCCGATAAAAAAGAGCCCGATGCCGAAGCATCGAGCTCTTGTTTTATTGTATCAAGTTGTAAAGTCTTTAATTACTTAACAGTAACATAGAATGCATGCTTGAATACATCAGCGCTTACCCACTGACCATTTACCTTAGCCAGTACAACCAGTCTGTAAGTGCCGTTAGCAACCTGAGGAGAAGTCCAAGTTGTTACGCTGCCGTCAACCTGCTTCTTAACAACCCACTTGTTTGCCTGGTATACACCGATACCATACTTCTCAGCGCCCTGGACCTTGTTCCACTTGAAGCCGATCTTGTGATCCTTGACCTGAGTCTGAACTACAGGATACAGGCTAGGTGACGGTGTGCCGCCCTTGCCCTGCTCGGTGGGCTTCAGATCGCGATACAGAGTAGCCATAACGCCGTTAGCCATCATGTCGTCACCTGCGTGCCAGAATCTGTGGTAGTTCAGGTCAACCTTAGCAACGTTCTTGAAGCCCTCCAGCTCCTTCTGACCCTCGGGATCGGAAGCAGAGTACTTGTTGCTCCAGTTAGCGCCGTTCTTAACGTCAGTCTCATAAGCAGTCTGCAGCTTCTTAACGAGTGCAAGAGTCTCGGAAGAAGTCTGAGCGCCCTTGCAAGTGCCGCCTGTGTACATTGTACGGATGCTCTGGAATGTAGCACCGTTAGCCAGCTTGTCGCCGTTGGGCATTGTGCCATTGTAGGATGTAGGAATGAATACAGTCTGCTTGAAGAAACGTGCCAGAGAACCATTGTGCTCAGTTCTGGACATACCGATCTTGTCACGGCCCTGGTACCATGCACGGTCGATCAGCTGCTGTGCCAGATACAGAGAAGCTGTAGGCAGATCCTTATCGCCAGCCTTGTAGGTCTTTGTACCCTTCTGGATACCTGTAGCGCCTTCGATCGAGTAGTTGAACGCACCGCCAACAGACTTCTCGGTCATACCGCTGATATCGCTAGCCTTAACACCCTTAGCCTTTGCATAGTAGGTCAGAGTGTTAGCCAGAGAAGAAATGCATCCGAGGTCGGTATTGCCGTAGCCGGTGATCTTGCAGGTCAGGCCGCTGTTGTTTGTAGGCGAGCCGTTCCAGGAATCAGGCTGACCGTTCCAGTCGAGGTTGGAAGGCATATAGAAATCGCTTGTATTTGTGAGAACGGTGTTGTTAACGAACCATGCGCACCACTTGTCAAGGATCTGCTCCAGAGCAGCTTCCATGGACATTCCGCCGGGTCTAACGCCGGTGTTGTCGCCGTTCTGCTTAACCCAGTAGTACAGTTCAGCAAGTCTCTGTACAGCCCATACCTGGTTACCAGTCCAGTGGTTGGAACCGGGGTCAGCATATACAGGATGCTCAACATACATCATACCATAGAAGGTAGGTACGCCGGAAGGATAGCTGAGGTAACGACCCTTGTAAGAGTTGGTAGCACCACCAGCGATAGGACCGTTAGAGGACTGCAGCCACAGATAGAATTCAAGCTGTCTCTCCAGAGACTTCTTGTAATCCTGAGTAGCGCCTTCAGCCAACATGCCGGAGTTCAGGTTTGTCAGCAGAGCATAAGCAGCCAGCGGGTTCTGATAGAACTCATGAGCATGCGAGCAGCCGATCTGCCAGCACCAATCCTGACCTGTGCTCTTGAGAGCGCCGCCCCAAGAAGTGTACCAGTTCATCAGATAATGCTTGGATCTGTCGCCTGCATTACCGTTAGACCAAGTAGTGTTGGTAGAGATCTCCTGATAGTACTTATCGTACATATTGTTACGGAGTTCGTCACCCATCTCGGAAGCCTTAGCATTTACAGTAGAATCGGAAACCTTCCACTGGATAGAGTCAAATACACCCTGGATAGCACGGTCTTCTGCGTCAGGAGCGTTGGTGTATGCCCACTGTGCAGTAACCTGGCTGTCTCTGTTGAATATACCCTTGATACCCTGCTGAGAGTTACCATACTTCAGTTCTTCAACGCAGGGGAAGGGAACAGTTTCCCAACAAGACTCCTGCTCACCACGCTGGAAGGTGTTGATGAAGGTGAACTCGGTACCACTACCGAAGCCGTACCAGTTATCAACGTCAGCCAGCCAGTGCATCAGATACAGACCGCCCTTGTTGTTCTTGCCTTTGTATACCTTTGTGAAATTACCGAAGATCGGGTTCTCAGCGGTCTTGTCAGGCTCGCCTGCCCACTCGCCGGGGCACTGATCGGGAGTATCATACTCGCCGCAGTACTGAGAGCTTACCTTGTTAGCATTCCAGAAGTTATCCTGAACATCAGGGATCATAACTTCCATGGTCTTCCATGCCTTAGCAAGGTCATTGCTGGAAGCGCCGGAGAAGCTCTGACCGGAATTCTTAACGATATTGTCGTGCATTGCTGCAACCCATACCATGTAGGACATAGCCTCGGAAGTTGTCTCGTGGCCGAAATCAGGAGCCTCGATGATCAGCTCTTCCTTGGAGTGGTAAGGGATACCGAACGAACCGCTGCCGCCATCGTTCTTGGACAGATATCCGTTAGTCTGACCGTTAGTGATAACGTTGTCGTACATGGACATGAAACGCTGTGCATAAGTTGAGTCGCCATACTTGTTATCTACGGTATTCTTGGAATACTTCGGATTGCTCTGCGTAGCTGATGCAGGAACTACAGTTGCCGAAATGACACTGGTAGTCATTGCTGCTGTCAGAAGACTAGCAATTATGGCCTTGGTTTTCTTAGGAAGCATTAAATATTCCCCTCTCGTAAAAGTTGTTTTCGGCAGTTATCTGCCGTGCGTTGTTTGCAGGTTTGACCTGCGCTTTTGAACGTAAACAGTGATAAATTAATATTGTATGATCTCTTCCGCGATTTATGAACGCACATAACACCCGCACGTCCGATGCATCGCACAAAAGGCACACAAATATATCACTGTTCTTACAAATTATTATACACTATTATTTTTTTTTTGCAAGCTTTTTTGGACACTTAATCGATTAAAAGCCACATTTTCAGCGCTTTGAACACTTGGAATGAATTGCATTTGTCTATTTTATCTAATATCTTGAAAATTCAAGCATTTTAGGCGGCTTAATCGTTTAAAAATTTTCTTTCGGCGCTTTAACTATTTTTAGCGCCCGAGAATTGTGTGAACTCTCTAAAACCTTTTAACCAAACTTGAAAAATA
>NZ_CAMHRZ010000002.1 GCF_946187255.1 uncultured Ruminococcus sp. | reverse complement strand
TGTAACCGCTGCTCCGCAGCTTTTTCCCTGCGACCATACCTTGTGTCGTTCAGGGGAAATTGCCCGTCAGGGCTGGCGTAGTACATAGTGAAGTCTTGTGCTTGCCTTCTCCGCCTTAGCGGTCAAGAAAGGAGTTGATGCCTATGATTTTTGTATTGGATTTCGTAGAAAGAGAGAAGTAAATCCAATGAACAAAAGAGGTAATTTTATGAAAGAAAAAAGAATTTCATTCGGTCAGGGAAAAGGTTCTCTGACTCACAATAACAGGGAGTTCGTGGCGGACAATGTTGATGTGTTCCGCACACCCGATAATATCACTTTCGTGTGTCAGCCAATTGGCGAAGCATACGATCAGCTTTTCAGGGAATCCACCGAGCGCTATAACGCAAAACAAAAGCGTAATGATCGCAAGGTTCACGGCAGCTACTACGAACACCTCTTTGGTGTCAAACCGTGTAACACCGTCCGCACCGCAGCCGACAAGCGTAAGAGCTTCTATGAGGACGTTGTGCAGATCGGCAAGATGGAAGATTCGGGTTACGGCACTGAGGACTTTCAGCTCGTGGCTGACTGCCTGAAAGAGTACATGGAAGGTTTTCAGAATCGCAATCCCAACTTTTACGTTTTTAACGCCGTCCTGCACATGGACGAAGCAACTCCGCACCTGCACATCGACTACATTCCTGTCGGGCATTACACGAGAGGTCAGGACACGCAGAACGGTATTGCCCAGGCTCTCAAAGAGATGGGCTACGGCGAGGGCAAAATGGCTATCGCAAAGTGGCGAGCTGCCGAGGTGGAAGTGCTAAACGCTATCTGTCTTGAACACGGTATCAAACCACTTGCTCCCGAAAAGGCAAGAGGTACACTTGAAGTCGAGGAGTACAAGGAACAGCGCCGACAGGCTGACGAGTTGGCAGAGCAGAATGCTCAGGTCAAAGCGGAACTTGGCGAGAATCGAGAAATGCTTAAAGCTGTCAAGGAGAAAACTGCTAAACTTGCGGAGATCGACAGCATTGAAACGGGAAAGACCGTGTTCGGCGGTAAGGTTACAGTGTCACAGGAGGACTGGCAGAACGTCACCGACCTTGCAAGGAAAGAAGTTGCATCGCAGAAGCAGACAAAGAAGCTCCGTAAGGAACGTGATGAAGCTGTACGGGAGCGTGATGAACTGAAAGCGAAGCTGTCCGCTGTTTCCTCGGAGCTTGCCGCCTACAAGAAAGCCGAGGAGCAAAAGGGACCTTTCACCCGTGAGAAGCTGAAAAAGGAAACAAAGCGTATCAGCCGTGAGGACGAGCTATCCCGCAAGTTGAAAAAGGCTGAGACTTTTATTTCTGCCTGCGGACTGAATGCCGATTATCAGCAGTACAAGTACAACAGCACCACAAGAAAGAATGTGCTGGAATAACATATAAACAAGATAGAAAGCAGGGGAAGTACCTGCTATGGAGGTTTTTACAACTATGACAACAAACAGAAAGAACGAGCTTATCGCTCAGCTCGTAAATATCCTGAGCGAACTTATCGAAGCCAATGATTCCGAACAGGTGTCTGAGATCAAGTCCGATGCCGTGGAGATGCTCACAGTCCGTGAGTGTACCGAAGCGGTCAAAGGGCTGTCCGAGCATACTGTCCGCAAGCTGATTGCCCAGGGCAAGCTCCCGTATCTGAGAGCCGGAGACGGCGTTAAGGGGAAGATGCTCATCAACAAGGCTGATCTGCTTGCCTACTTCAACGGACAGACAGCGGACAAGTAAGTCTGTATGCTGAGACCGGTGATTCTACGCTGTTTGACAGGCAACAGACAGAAAATCCACAAACACCATAGAACATAAGCATAGATTTCGGCATACTCCCGAAAAAAGATATAGAATCCTCTTGACATAGGGGCAAATGCGCGCTATGATTAGAGTAACAGGAGTATGCCATAAAATCTATGTTGATAGAAAGGACATCAACTTATGGCTACTATTACAAAGCGGGGAGATACTTTCAGAATCAAGGTATCCCTCGGATATGATACAGAACACAAGCAGATTATTAAATCAACTACCTTCAAGCCTCCGCAGGGTGTTACACCCAAGAAAGCGGAGAAACTCGCACAGCAGTTCGCCTATGACTTTGAGAACAAGTGCAAGGACTACACGGAACTGAATGAGAATATGCGTTTCTCTGAGCTTGCTGACTGGTATTTTGAGAACTATGCGCCCATTGAGCTGAAGCCGAGTACCGCCTACACCTACAAAGGACAGTATAACAACCATATAAAGCCTGTTATCGGCAATATGAAGCTGAAAGAAATCACCACTCCGAAGCTGACAAGGATCATGAAGTCTCTTACCCTTAATCCTCAGACTGTAAAGAAGGTATATGTGGTGATACAGAGCATCTTCCGCAGGGGCGTAGAACAGGGTTTTATCCGTGAATCGCCTTGTCACAATGTTATTCTCCCGAAGAAAAGGGACGAAAAGAAGAAAATGTCCCTTGATGAGAGCGAGATCAAGCGACTAATGGAGCTGTTGGACACCAAGCCGTGGGACGAGGACTTTAAGCGTATCATTAAGGTACTTCTCTATACAGGAATGCGTTCGGGCGAGTGTCTTGGGCTGATGTGGGAGGATATTGACTTCGAGGAAATGACTATAACGATCAATCACAACCTCACCGACATCGGCGGTAAACACAAGCTCGGCTCACCTAAAACAGAGAGCAGTCGCAGAGTGATCGGTATGAGCGAAGTCCTTGCTTCTATTTTCAGGGAGCAGAAAGCCTATATCGACAAGATGTCGGCAGCTCTCGGAAAGAAGTTTGCTCATCCTGAAATGGTTTTTACATCAGCCTTAGGCAACTATCGTGACAGACAGTCTGTCTATCACTCTCTGAAACGCTTTACAAAGGGAACGGAGTTTGAAGACCTTACCCTGCATAAGCTCCGCCATTGCAATGCTACTCTTTTATTGAACAGCGGAGTTGATCTTAAAGTCGTTTCCGAGCATCTCGGTCATCGGGACATCAATATCACGGCTGACATTTATGCTGATGTACTGAAATCCACTAAGTCAAAGGTGGCAGACCTTATAACGCTGAAACTCTCATGAGAGCCATTTTAGCTATGCACAACAAAAAATCCGTCCCGATAAACGAGACGGATTTGAAAATCTTTTCGATAAAGACCAGACAAAGACCACAACGAATTTGTAAGGTCTGAAAAGTGCCGAAAATACGGCGGGTTGAGATAAGTCTGATTATCTCTTGCTGAACTGAGGCGCACGTCTTGCAGCCTTCAGACCGTACTTCTTTCTTTCCTTCATTCTGGGGTCACGAGTGAGGAAGCCTTCCTTCTTGAGGAGAGGTCTGAACTCATCGCTAGCCTGGAGGAGAGCTCTGGAAAGACCGTGTCTGATAGCGCCTGCCTGACCGGTAACGCCGCCGCCTGCAACTGTGCAGACGATATCGTACTTATCAACAGTATCGGTAACAGCAAAAGGCTGACGAACGATCAGCTTGAGGGTCTCAAGACCGAAATAATCGTCGATATCTCTGCCGTTGATAGTAACCTTGCCTGTGCCCTCGTAAACACGAACGCGGGCAACAGAGTGCTTTCTTCTGCCTGTGCCATAGAAATATGGCTGCTTGGATTCGTACATTCTGATTGCTCCTTTCTTACAGCTCGTACTTTTCGGGCTTCTGTGCAGCATTGTTATGCTCAGCACCCTTGTATACTCTCAGTCTCTTTGCAGCAGCTCTGCCAAGAGTGTTGTTGGGCAGCATACCCTCAACAGCAATAGTCATAGCTCTGTCGGACTGCTCGGACATCAGCTTGTCATAGCCGATCTCCTTCATACCGCCGATCCAGCCGGTGTGGTGGTAGAACTTCTTCTGAGTGAGCTTCTTGCCTGTGAGAACAGCCTTGTCGCTGTTGATGATGATAACGTGGTCGCCGCAGTCAGCGTGAGGTGCATAAGTAGGCTTATGCTTACCACGAAGAATTGTAGCTGCCTTAGCGGCAACTCTACCGAGGGACTGACCCTCAGCGTCGATGATATACCACTTGCGGGTGATGTCCGCAGCCTTGGGCATATAAGTAGACATATCGTATCCTCCTTAAATGATCGTGTGCGGTAAGATTACCGCTCTTTCTTCCCGGCAGCGCACGCAAGACGCCCGCGGGATTTCGCAACATAAGCTATTATACACTATCTTCGGCAAAGTGTCAATAGGCATTGTGCCGAATTTTTAATTTATATCCCTTATTCTCTCGTATTCTCTTTAAATCTCTTTGTTTTTCTCGATTTCTTGAATGCCGTTTCATTTTTCGTTCATGAGTTTCAGGGAGGGTTTTTTCCGAATATTTCGGGCTTTTTGCACACATAAGCTCCCCCGCCGACCTGCCCGCTTTGACACTTATGACTATTCCTTTTTATCCTTTGCATAATACACCGCCGACGCTGCCGTAAGAAAATCTGTCATGATATCTCTCCTCACTTCTTTTATCTCACATCTATTTAATATAGTACAGGTTCACGATGACCTTCACCGATGCGCCGAACAGGCAAATTCTTCCATTTACATATTACTTTATGTGAACATTTTTGAATACCCCAAAACCGCATACACAATATTCGCAGCAAACAGTAAATTTTCCGGAGAGAGATCTTACCATGTGTGAACTTTTCAAAAATGCAATCGGTCATCCTCTCGAATGCATAATTGTGCAATCTGCTAATTTTATTGTCTGATTCGTCGAAATACGCTTTAAACTGTTGTATATTATTCAAATCTATGTTATGATATTGTAAAGTAGGGGGTAACCATGAATGATATTCACACAAATCGGGAGGCGGACGAGATGCAGAATACAGGTTATTTGCTGAACCATCGCCTGTTTGACGGTTTTTCCGAGACATCGGGAAGGAGCTATATATTTATCACAGACCTTGAAAACGACATAACACGCTGGTCGAGGAACGCGGTGGAATACTTCGGGCTTCCGGGGGAATACACAAAGGCTATGAGTGCTGTCTGGTATGCACATCTCCACCCTGAGGATCATGAGCGATACAGAAGATCCCTGCGCGAGCTCATTTCGGGTGAGAAGACCCAGTCGGAGGCCGATTACAGGGTACTTAACTGTAACGGCGAATACATAATATGCACCTGCAAGGCGATGATGATGCGGGGCAGCTGCGGCGAGCCGGACATACTCATAGGTACGCTTGAAAATCACGGCATTGCCGAGAGAGTCGATGCGGCGTCGGGGCTTTACAATGTATACGAATTTTTGCAGGATATTCGCCTGCTGAAAACTTCGGGGAAAACGGCAGTGGAGCTGCTCATCGGCATAAACTGCTTCTCCGAGATAAACGATATGTACGGTCACAATTTCGGTGACAGGGTGCTCAAACAGGTGGGCAAGGTGCTGAATACCGTGCTGGGCGGGCGCAGCAAGGTCTACCGCATGGACGGCGTAAGGTTCGCCTGCTGTATAACTGATACTGCGGTGGGATACATCTACGAGCTCTACCGCAAGATACAGTACGAGATGAAGTACAGTGTATTCATCGAGAATATACGCATACCCATCAGTGTATCTGCGGGGGCGGTGCTGCTGGACGGAGACTACGACGAGTTCTCGGTACAGGGCAGTGCGCGTTATGCGCTGGAGAAGTCAAAGCACGAGCATCACGGCGAGCTTTATGTGTTTGAGAACAATATGAAGGACTCCACCCGCCACAGGCTGGAGCTCATGAGTGCGCTGAGGAAATCGATGCTGAACGATTACGAGGGCTTTTTCCTCTGCTATCAGCCGCTGATGTCCTCTGACAAGGAGGAGCTGATCGGTGCGGAGGCACTGCTGAGGTGGAAGAACAGCGATTTCGGCACGGTGATGCCCGGGGAATTCATACCGCTTCTGGAGAACGATCCCTGCTTTTTCGAGCTGGGCTGCTGGATACTCAGACGGGCGATGAACGAGAGCATGATAATGGTGGAAAAGCGCCCCGATTTCACACTGAATGTGAATGTGGCATACACACAGCTTTCCCATCCGCTTTTCCGCGAGTCGGTAAAGGTGATACTCAAGGAGACAGGCTTCCCTGCCGGAAACCTCTGCATGGAGCTTACCGAGAGCTGCCGCCAGCTGGAAAAGGAGTACTTGCAGGCTGAGATAGCGTTCCTCAGAGGGCTGGGAATAAAGATAGCCATTGACGATTTCGGCACGGGCTTTTCATCCCTCAATCTGCTGTGCGATCTTTCGGTGGAAACGCTGAAATTCGACCGCGGCTTCACCAAGGACATAATGACAAATTCTGCCAACCAGGTGATAATAAAAGCCATCGCCGCCTGTGCGGACGAACTGAACGTGCGCGTCTGCCTGGAGGGCATGGAGACCCGCGAGATGATAGATTTTGTTCAGCAGTACTGCATTTACAGTTTACAGGGCTTTTACTTCTCCCGCCCCATAATTATGGAGCAGTTTCTTAAAATGTATTTCAACAACAATACATCTGCAAGCAGCTGACACATCTGCAAACAATTGATAATGACAGACCTCATAATACATTCATAATTCATTCCTACTGAAGTGCGGCTCATGCTTTATGCGTGAGCCGTTCTTTCTTATCCCGCAAAGCAAAAACCGTCCCCCGCCCGCACAAAACGGGCATGGGGACAGCTTATTTTCAACAGACGATATAATTATTCATCAGTCTTGTTTAGCCGCAAGGGACATGGCTCTTGCGTAGCACAGTGCCGCAAGTATCGCTGACGCGAGTATCATCCCCGCTGTAACTATGGCGGAGGATATCAGGGTGCCGAGATATACCACCAGCACGATAAGTCCCATAGTCACAAACATATTCGGCAGCAGGTACACCACAACTCCCGTGCCCTGCTTGATGACTTCCACCTCATTCTCCCAGTCCAGCTTGATATGCTTTATGCCGCACACACAGCCCCATGCGGTGGAAAATGCGCACAGGCATACCACCAGCACTGCTGAAAGCAGGGTATTTACCACTCCCGCCTTTGCGGAGATGGATATGGTCACATCAGCGAACAGTGCAAAGGGCACGGTGAGGAACATATTGTAAAGCATCTTGCCCTGATAGAGCGTCTTTTTCCTGATGGGCAGGCTCTGAACTATCCAGTAGTTCTTTCCCTCCAGCGAGGGGGTAAAGCACGTTGTAGCTACCATTCCCACGAAGAAGTAGACGATGAAAGGTATGGCGGGCACCATCATCTCAGACGTGAGGGGCGCACCTTTGGTGACAGCCTTTATCACCTTTTCAATATCCACGAACAGCACCGCGATGCCCATGCCGAAGCACATGATCTCACCTATCAGTGCGTTGGTCATATATGTCACCGAGCCTGTCATGCGCTTGAATTCCTTGAAAGCGATGGTGCTGATAAGGCTTTTCTGCTTCTGCTCTTTCATCACGAACTTTCCTGCCGCCGCATGGGAACCCAGCGCAGAATTTATCTGCCTGTAGCTCCTGCCAACTATGGTGAACACCACAGTGAACAATACCGCCGTCACTGCGATCAGCAGGAACATATACAGCACGTTCAGCTCCGTCACCGCACCGCCGAACCACTTCACGGGGAGGTATACACTGCCTGTCTTGTCGGTGATATCGGAGATATTGCTGAGCACCTCTTCGGTCTTGTTGTTTTTGAGCATATCCTCGATAAAGAACCTTGAACCGAAGCACAGCCCGATGAATATCATGGTCAGCACTGTTTGTGCGATGGTCTTGTTTTTGAACCCCGAACCCAGCTTAGCCGTCAGGAAGCCGAGAAACGCCGCGCCCAGCATGGGTATTATCGGCTGTATCAGCGAGAGTATCACCCACAGGGGGTACACCGCAAAGGATGGCTTTGCGTAGTATGCATACCCGACCAGCGTGGATACCGACACGCTGAGGTACCAGGGCAGACTGTTGATATACATATACAGGAACTTGCAGGCGGCAATACTTTTCGGCTCAAAAGGCAGTGCCATCAGCATATCGTATTCCTTGAAGCCGAACAGGTACCCGTTGGTCTTGAACAGCGTGAACACGAAGGAAAGCAGTGATATCACCATCGCACACATGGCAGGTATGCCCGCCGTCAGCCCGAAATGCCCGTAACCCACACAGGTGGCTATACAGTAGCTCATCAGCATCAGGTACAGTATCCCCGCACCTACCCATGCGCCCACTATCTTGCCCCGCTTTTTCTTGTCCTTGCAGTATTTATAGCTGTTGAACCTGCTTGTGGAGCGCAGCAGTGTTTTCAGCAGGATGATATTTCTACCCATCGACTACCTCCAGGAATACTTCCTCCAGTGTCTCGCCGTGGGTCAGTTCCTCCAGGGTGCCCGATGCGATTATCTTGCCCTGCTTGATTATGGCGATCTTATTGCACAGCTTTTCAGCCACATCCAGCACATGGGTGGAGAAGAATATCGCCGTGCCCTTTTCGCAGATATCGTGCATTATCTGTTTGAGCGTGAACGCCGCCTTCGGGTCAAGTCCAACGAAGGGCTCATCCAGCACCAGCAGGCGCGGAGAATGTATCAGCGCCGAGATTATTGCCAGCTTCTGCTTCATGCCGTGAGAATAGGAGCTTATCAGGTCACCCAGCGAATCGGTTATCTCGAATTTGTCCGCATATTCTTTTATGCTTTTCTGTCTTTCTTCGGCACTGATGCCGAAAACGTCCGCGATGAAATCAAGATACTGTATACCCGTCAGGTTCTCGTAAAGGTCGGGGTTATCGGGGATATACGCCGTCAGCTTCTTGCATTCAAAGGACTCATCCTTTACCGAATGACCGTCTATGAATATCTCACCCTCATCAAAATCCAGCACGCCCACCACCGCGCGTATCGTAGTGGATTTGCCCGCACCGTTGTGCCCGATGAACCCGTAGATATCCCCGCTCTCGACCGTCAGCGTCACATTGTCCGCCGCCTTTTTCCCCTCTCCGTAGATCTTGGTATACCCCTTGATCTCCAGTATCGCCTTGTTTTTTCCCATATTGTTTCCTCCGTTCCTTGTTATATCAAGAATAAGAAAAGTATGATTTGTATAACTTTTACCACAAGTATACCACTATTTTTCTCATTTGTCAAGAGGTATAAAAACAGCGCGCAAACAGCCTTGTGAGCCGTTCACGCGCGTTATATGTGTCTGATTTTCTTTTGTACTATTGTATATGGGGGCGGAGCCCCCATACCCCCCACGCTGGAACCCTCACGCCTGGAACCACCTTGACGCTTCGTTCGCCTCCGTCGCTACGCTCCTACGGCTCACTACGGTCAAGTAGGCGTTCGGGCTTTCGGCTGTTTGCCATTCTTTATTAGTTTTGTTTGGGACTATTGCCATGCTATCCTAAGAACCGTGAACATCCGCCCCTATCAACAATTATGAATTGTGAATTATGAATTATGAATTAAAAAGGCTTTCGGCTGTTTGCCATTCTTTATTAGTTTTGTTTTGGGACTATTGCCATGTTATCCTAAGAACTGCAAACATCCGCTCCTATCAACAATTATGAATTGTGAATTATGAATTATGAATTAAATTTGTTATTCTGCGCTGTTAAGCTCATGTAATGCTTCGGTATTGAGCCTTCCGTCCAATTCAGCGAGCTTTTGGTCGTAGTCCACCATAAATTCCCCATATTCAGCCGACTTGCCCGTTTCTTCCGAGGTGACGATTATTACCAGCCTTTCGATGCCGAGACCTGCTATATCTATCACGGCGTATTTTATATCATCCTCGAAGGTGTCCGCATCTACGGTATCCACATAATACACTGTGCCGTCGGGGGCGCAGGTCTCAATGCGGTAAACGCCGTGCAGTTCAGAAGGCAGGGGGATATTCAGCGTCAGTTCCACAGCGCCCTCCATGCCCTCGGAAACATAGATAGTCTGATATTCGTCCTTTTTCAGCTTACGGTCGGGTTCAAACGCCTGATCGACTACCATGCCCTTTTCGGCGCGGTTATTCAAATACTCCACCTTTACTTCTAGCCCCATGTCTTTGAGCAGCTTCACAGCCTCTTCCTCGGTCATGCCTCTCACTTCGGGTACTGCGACCTCGTTGGTATCCTCACTGCTGCCCTTTGAAACATACATCGTTATAATACTTTCAAATTCAGCCTTTTCGCCTGCGGGGGGATCAGTGCTTATTGCCTTGCCCTCGGGTATCTCATCATCGAACATACTGTGCTGTACCACCGTAAATCCCGCTTCTTTCAACTCATTCTCAGCATCTGCGCTGTCCTTGCCCACAACATCGGGGACAGCGGACATACCCTTGTCATGGCTGACTTTCAACGTGACAGTATCGCCCTCACTGAAAGTCTTCCCCGCGGGCACGCTCTGCGCATAGATGATACCCTCCTCGTATTCTTCGTTGTATTCGCTGATTATATCGAATTTCAGCCTGCCGTCATACTCCTCCAACACATCCGTCAGCTTTTTGCCCACCATGTCGGGCATTATGTTCTCCGCAGGTATGTCTTCCTCTGCGGTGCTGTCAACCGATTCTTCGCTATCAGCGTTATCCTCGTCACCGCTTGTCCCGCTGCCTGCTGTCAGCGTATACTTATCAGGTGTTGCCGCCTGTATATTGTTGTTGTGAAGTATCCCCGCAGTCACCGCACCCACTGCCAGCACTGCGATGCAGGCAGCTATCACTCCGCCGCGCCTTACCTGTATATTTCCGCGGCGCACTTCTGCGTTGCGCACCTCAGCGTCCTCCGCCGTGTTTGACTTTATATCCCTTTTGTTATCGTTGATTATCCCGTTCATCTCAAATCCTGCCTTTCTCATGACAGAGGAGAGTACGCGCTGTTTTTCTTCATCGGTGACCTCTGCGTTTTCCTCAAAGTCTGCAAAAGTGTCCTCAAAAAGCTCTGCATCCGATACGGAAAGCTCTAATTTCAGTTCATCATTTTCACGCTTCATAACTCATCCTCCTTTAGTATTTTTCTCAGCTTGACAAGACCTCTCGAGACTCTCTTGTCTACCGCCTTTGGATTTAAGTGAAGTTCTTCGGCGATCTCCTTTGTTTTCTGCCCGAAGAAGTATTTTCGGATAAATATGCTTGTGTCAGGTTCCCCCAGCTTTTTAACGGCTTCCGCCAGTGCCGAACGGGTATCATAAGACATATCCTCAGCCGCTGTCTCCCCCGCATCTTCCAGCGGGAGCATATCGGGAGCGGATACAGCCCTGCGGAACACATCGGTGCAGTGCCTGCCCGCTATCACGGAAAGATAAGCCCTCACAGACCGTATCTCAAAGCCGCATTCCAGACCCGTCTTATAGAATTTGAAGAATATATCACTCACAGCTTCTTCGATATCCTCGCTGCTGCATATTCCGCCCAGCTTCGTCCTCGCGATCTTCATCACATAAGCCGTGTACCTGTCCACCACAGCCGCAAGCCCCTCCTGCGGCGAGCTTTTCAGCTTCACGATAAGTTCTTTATCCGTCATACAATGACCTCACTTTTTTGAAACGTTTCACTATGTTAGTCGTATCCGAAAGCGGAAATGAGACATCATCCGAAAAAAAATTATAGCATACAATCGTTAATATTTTGTAAACGCGCTCAGTATACCTGTTTTACGCTTTTTCGCCCTCATCTTTTTCGGTAAAGCACGGCATATTTTCCCGCCGTACTTTGAACAATTTTACAGATAATGTAACTTTTCCCTGCCGCACTTGACTTTTCCGCGGAAAGCGGGTATAATATCGGTAAGGCATAACAAACTACTATACAGGGGGTGGATATTTGCAGCAATATAATGTAACGGGCATGAGCTGTGCGGCTTGCAGTGCCCGCGTGGAGAAGGCAGTATCATCGGTAGAGGGAGTAACTTCCTGCTCCGTAAACCTGCTGACTAATTCTATGGGCGTTGAGGGCACCGCAGACAGCGGGGATATCATAAAGGCTGTGACTGCGGCGGGCTACGGCGCGGCGCTGAAGGGCGAAAAGCGTGAATCTGCCGACACCGCCCCCATTGCTGACACGCAGACACCTGCGCTGAAAAAACGTCTCATCGCATCGGCGGTGATACTGATACCGCTGATGTGCATCGCAATGCTTCCCTCCTCGCTGTTCTCGTGGGATATGCTCAGTCTCGGCATATTGCAGATGTTAATGGCGGGGATAGTCCTGGTCATAAATCAGAGGTTCTTTGTATCGGGCTTTCGCGGGGCTTTACACCGTGCGCCCAATATGGACACGCTGGTGGCGATGGGCTCGGGAGTATCCTACCTGCGAAGCGTGTGGGCGCTGATATCCATGTCACTCAGCCACTCGGCGGGAAGTATGACGGATATGCCACAGCTTTACTTTGACTCCGCCGCCATGATAGTCACGCTGATAACCGTGGGAAAACTGCTGGAATCCATATCCAAAGGCAGAACGACGGACGCACTGAAAAGCCTTATGTCCCTTGCCCCTAAGACCGCCAATGTACTGCGCGGCGGCGAAGAAGTGACGGTACCCGCGGAAGAGCTTCAGACGGGAGATATATTCCTTGTCCGCCCGGGTGAGAGCATTCCCGCAGACGGAAAAGTCATCGAGGGCGAGAGCGCTGTGAACGAATCCGCCCTGAGCGGAGAGAGCATACCCGTCGATAAGTCCCCGGGGCAGAAAGTATCCGCCGCGACCATAAACCAGTCGGGCTTTTTAAAATGTGAAGCCACAAGGGTGGGCAGCGAGACTACCCTTGCGCAGATAATAAAAACAGTCAGCGACGCCACCGCCACAAAAGCCCCTGTTGCCCGCCTGGCGGACAAGGTTGCAGGGATATTCGTGCCCGCAGTGCTGGGCATCGCCCTTGTGACCCTTGGAGTATGGCTGATCGCGGGGGCAGGCGCGGAAACCGCCGTGACCCGCGCTGTTTCGGTGCTGGTGATCTCCTGCCCCTGTGCGCTGGGGCTTGCCACCCCCGTGGCGATAATGGTGGGCAGCGGCAGAGGTGCGAAAAACAATATACTATTTAAGACAGCGGCTTCTCTCGAAGCGGCAGGACAGACGGAGATAGTTGTGCTTGATAAGACAGGCACCGTCACCGAGGGCAGACCCGTCGTAACCGAGGTCATTCCCGCCGAAGGCTTCACCCGCGAGGAACTGCTCACCGCCGCCTATTCCCTGGAACAGAAAAGCGAACACCCGCTGGCAGGCGCAGTGGTCGCCCACGCACAGGAGAATGGCATCTCCCCCTATGAGATCAGCGAGTTCATGGTGCTGGCAGGCAGCGGCCTGCAGGGCAGGAACGGAAATATTATCCTGCGGGGCGGGAACAGGCGCTTTATGGAAAGAGAACTGCCTTCGCTTTCGGCTGATGTGGGGGCTGCGGCGGAAAAACTCTGCACCCTGGGCAAGACCCCGCTGTTTTTCGCCCGAGGTGACAAACTCATGGGGATCATCGCCGTGGAAGACAGTATCAAAGAGGACAGCAGACAGGCAGTGGACGAACTGCATAACATGGGCATCCGTGTAGTCATGCTGACAGGGGATAACAAATTCACCGCACAGGCTGTGGGCAAGGCAGCGGGAGTTGATGAGATGATCGCTGATGTGCTCCCCGACGGAAAAGAAGCTGTGATACGCAAACTTTCGGCACAGGGAAAGACCGCAATGGTCGGCGACGGCATAAACGATGCCCCCGCCCTCACCCGCGCGGATGTGGGCTTCGCCATAGGTGCGGGCAGTGATATCGCCATAGATGCGGCGGATGTGGTGCTGATGAAAAGCTCCCTGCGGGACGCGGCAGCCGCCATACGCCTGAGCCGCAAGGCGCTGAAAAATATCCGCGAGAATTTGTTCTGGGCATTCATCTATAATATTATCGGCATACCGCTGGCGGCAGGGGTGATGATACCGATAACGGGTATGACGCTTAGCCCCATGTTCGGCGCGGCAGCCATGAGCCTGTCCAGTTTCTGCGTAGTGACCAACGCACTGCGGCTGGGGAGGTTCGACATATATAACACAAGGCACGACAGAAGGATAAAGCACAAAACTCATGAAAACAAGGAGGAAACCGACATGACAAAGACGATCAGGATCGAGGGCATGATGTGCCCGCACTGCGAAGCCGCAGTTAAGAAAGCACTGGAAGCACTGGAGACAGTCACCGCCGCTGAGGTGAGCCACGAAAGCGGAACGGCAGTTGTTACACTCAGCGCAGAGACAGAGGATGCGGTACTGCGCAAGGCAGTTGAGGATAAGGATTATAAGGTACTGGGGATAGATATTAATTCATAATTCATAATTCAGCCCTCGGCCGGGCGGGCCTTGTCCGCCTATTTATAGCTTTGTGAAGGCGGTAAGATAGTGTGACGGCGGGTCAGAACATGGCGAGAAACGAAATTGAAAACGCAGGAAACCTTGACGCAGACTAAGTAAGGTAAGCACAACAAAGCTGTGTGCGACAAGAGCTTTGGGTCAAGCCTTTCGCGAAAGGGTCCTCGGGCGGACGGCTCGATTTCGCGGCAGCAAAGCTGCGATACAGACATTCCCCGCCGCGAACCGAGCTTTGGGTCAAGCCTTTCGCGAAAGGCTTGCAGGAGTTTGAGGGCGGCGCCCTCAATCACCGAAGCACAAAACCAAAATGCACAGCGAACGATAAAAGAAAAACAAAGTGCAATCGATAAGAACAACAAACAAACGCTAAAATCAAGCGCGGCAATAACAAAACTAAGAGCGTGAACGAAACATTCGTCCACGCTCTTTCTATCTGCGGGAGTACATTGCCGCGCGTCTACTAGCTCAACGGCGTTAGCTCGTTGAGCGGTCGTCCCGCTGGCACTAGCGATAAAAGCAGATCCATCCGCAATAGGTTCAAAGACAGAACTCCCCCACAGTCAGTGCTATTCCTCCAACCTGTAAAACTCCGCGATACAACAAAAACTTATCTTCTTCGGTATATCCAGTATCTTCCCATGCCTGAACAATGCCGACCGCTCTCCTAACACCGTACCGTGAGTCCGCTCACTTGTCCACGCAATTTGTATCAGATGGTAATCGTCAAACTTAAACAGCAGTATCTGCGAATACCCCGTCTGCATCTCCCCCATCTGCTTCAGCAGGTCGATGAGCTCCCTGACATCATGTCCCTCTTTCTCCGAAGAATAGCCAAGATCATACTCCCACGTTTCGGGGTCGCTGCTTTCAGCGGCGGTATTGTAGGTATACCGCGTGGGCAAAAACATTTTCGCATTGTCATTTTTCGACATATAGGTCAGCCTGTCCTTTTTGAAATTGCTGATCGTCTGTATCTTGTCCCCCTGCAAAAGAAAACTCTTTTGGTAAGCCACGATAAATCCGTTGTAGGAATGGGCAGAGAGCAGATATTTTTGTTCGCTGCTTTTTTTGCGTCCGAATAGCCGCGGCATGGTCGGCAACCTCCTTTCGGGTATTTGAGTTTGGTATAATGATAGCATATTTTGCGGGAAATGTAAAGAAGGCAAAAGCAGATCGTGCGGTTATTGGTTCGGGAAGTCCTGCCGCTGACCCTATCGCGGATACTCCTGCTTTTATCATAAGAGAGTGAACACAACCAGCAAAGCTGATTGTCGACCGCTCGGAGACGCTTCGCTGTCCTCGCTGGGGGACGCGCGGCAATGAATTCACGCAGATAGAAAGAGCGTGGACGGTTGATTTGTCCACGCTTATGGTTTTGTTATTGCCGCGCTTATTAGGGCGTTGGTTTGGTGTGCTATTACGAGCACTCTTGCCGCGTCGCTTTCGCACCTTGACCGAGAGGCTCTGCCTCTCGAGCTCTCCGCAAGCCTTTCGCGAAAGGCTTGACCCAAAGCTCTTCTCCTTGGCATTCTATCCTAAGAACTGCGCACTTCCGCCCCTGCCAACAATTATGAATTATGCATTATGAATTATGAATTTTGTTCTACGCTCTTTATCTCGTCCTTCGATGCATTCTTCAAAGCATAGGTATCAAACGCAGGCTCCGACGGCAGGGTTATCTCAATGGAGGTTATCTTGTCAAACCGCGCTGTGCCGCTCTCCATATCTATATCAAATACATGACCGCCCGAACTCCTGTCCGCCGAAACAAAGTGAAGATGCCATCCCGCCGCATTTATGCCGTCCATATAATCGGGATAGTATACACACACCAGCGTCCCCGCTGTGTCATCGAAAAAGAAATCCTTCTGCGTCATGCTCAGCGATTCTTTCAGCGTCACATGATGCGCCCTGTATCCCGTTTCGGAACGTGCGCACACCCGACGGAAATGCCCGTCTATGCGGACTATGTGCATACTGTTCAGCCCGAAATCTTCCTCTATCCGCAGATCCAGCAGTTCTTTCAGCTTATCTATGTTCTCAACGCTTCCCAGCTCGCAGGAATAGTCCTCACCGAACACAGTCACCGAAGAAAACGGCACGCCAATGGCGGGGTCTGCTTCGGTCACATGACCATTTTCGTCGGCTCTGTAGCATTTTCCCTCCAGCATTATCATCTCGCCGTTCACGTCCTCAAAGGTGCCCAGCCCGATATCACCGTGTTTTATCAGTTCCCCCACAGTGATGACCGCTCTCGAATATCCCAGTGCCAGCGCCTGCAAAGTCGAGACCTGAAACATTTTTTTGTTCTCTGTATTTCTTATCTTCATTTGCGCTCACTCCTGCCTGTCATGCTCTTACTCTTCCCAGTCGGTATTTCCTATCTTTATCACGGCATAGCTGTGACCCTCAACGGGGTTGGCTGTCACTTCGCTCAGCTCATCGCCTGTCAGGTTCAGCTTAGCGTAATAGCCCTCTTCGTCAGCATCTTTCAGCTCGGTGTAGCCCGCCACAAAGTCCTCCCAGCCATTGGGCTGAATATACTTCACGATGTTTATCACCGAATCGTATGCCGAAGAATCCAGTTCGCCGTATTCACGGATATCGAACTCCATACCATTCACATCGCCGAAAACAAACATTTTGAGCTTGCCGTAGAAGATGACATTGGCAATGAACTCCTCAGTCTTCGGCTCATAACCCAGCATCTCTATCACATCCGCACCGATCGCCACTCCCTCCAGTTCCGCCATATCAAACTGATATGACTTGGCAATATTTACTGCGAGCTTACCGTCGGTCTCTCTTTCGTCAATGACGTATTCGTCACACTTCTCGGGGTATGCGCAGAGATAGCCGTTGAACAGGTCGCAGTCCACGTTCTGTGCGGATGCTGCGGCTTTGAGTATCAAGTTGGCTTTTGCTGCGCCTTCATTATCCTCGGGGTCCAGGTCTATGGTCAGCAGGTCGCCGTCAAGGGTGAACACCCAAACCGAGGGCTCATCGGGGTTTTCTCCGTCGATCTCGGTAAAGGTGATATCATTTGCACCCAGTGTCGCTTCAAGGGAACTGCCGTCATCAAATTCTTCCAGCACAGCCTGCGACTTGCTGAGGTCGGAGCCTTCCGCGATAAGGGCATCATACAAATTTTTGAGTATCTCGGGGGCTTCCTCGCTGTTATCCTCGACAGCGGAAGACTCGTCCGTAATTTCGGAGCTTTCCGCTTCATCGGCGGATACTGTTTCCTCCGCCGCAGTAGTTTCCGCAGGCTGTTCGGATGCAGTCTCTTTCCCCGCCGCAGACGAAGACTCTTCCGCCGCACCGCAGCCCGCACCCGCAGCTGTCATCAGACATATTATCCCCACTATCACGGTTTTCCATGCTTTGCTCGTTATCCTCATTACAGAACTCTCCTTTCCCTGATGCGAATATATCCGACACCGCATTTTATATATATGCACTGCCGACCCTGACTTGTCTTGATATAAGGCGGAACTCTTTTCCGCAGTTTTATTATAACACAAGCCCTGCAACAAACTCGCCATCGTTAATTAGGCTCATTTCAGTATTATCCCCAAGATTTGAATATCAGATTAATGCACAATACACATATTTGCACCTGTTAAGCGGCTGAAATACCGATGTTCGGCATTTTCTTCGTCTTTACTCACAATTACAAAGCCTGAAATTCATCGTAATAAACAATTAAAAATCCACCGTGTTTTTGCATAAACTTTACCACTCATAATTGTGAATAACGACCGCACAGCCGCCCGCATGACCCTTTCGGCAAAGCATCGCGGGTGCGACTTTGTTGACTTCCCACAAAAGGCTTATACCAAATTTGTAAGCATCCACACAGCGGCGGGTGCTGTCCCGCATCATATCTGTTGCACCCTTTGTGCTATAATAATGATACCAAGCAAAGGAGTGATAATGGTATGAACGTATATGACTTTGACGGAACTATTTTTTCGGGAGATTGTTCCATCGGCTTTTGTATATGGTGCATGAACCGCCACCCGAAGCTGTGGTTCACATTTTTCCCGAAGGCTGTTGTGAACCTGATACTGGAAAAAACAGGGAAAATGCCTGTGTATCTCATGCAGAGGAAGTTTTTCGGCTTCCTTACCATGATAGATGACTTTGATGAACAGATCGAGCGCTACTGGGACAAAAACGAAAAGAAGATCGCCAAGTGGTATCTGGCACAGAAGAAGTCTGATGACCTTATCATCAGCGCTTCACCCACCTGTATCATACGCCCGATAGCCGAACGGCTGGGGGTGAATTATATCGCGACGGAATACGACCGCGAATTCGGGGTACTGCTGAACAATATCATGTATGCACGAGAAAAGGCGAGATATATCTATGATCACGGTTTTCCCGTGATAGACAATTTCTATTCCGATTCTCTTGCGGATACTCCCCTTGCCCTGTGTGCCGAAAAAGCCCACCTTGTGACCAAAAAAGCCACAGTGGTGACAGACTGGCCGGACCTCGACAAAGAAACGATGGCAAAGGTGAAAAAGAAGATCGACACAGGCTGGGATATACACCTGAAAGATGAGGAATGATACACGCAAAAAGCCCGTCTGCCAAATCAAAACGGCAGACGGGTCTTATATTATTTCTTTATATGCTCCGCAATATTTATAGAGAACCCCGATGGGGCTATCATTATTGCCGAGCGCGAAGAAGCGGCAGCCACAGGCTTGTCGCCGTAAATGTTCTTGAAGCCGCGTGCGGTGAGAAGCTCGTATAACTCATCGAAGTTATCAACGTTCATGCGGATGCTCACCATCGCATCCACAGGCAGCATCGGGTTATCCGTCTGCGAGATGTCCAGCTTGAAGCCGTCTGCGTTGGAAAGTCTGTAGCCTATCACGTTTACATCTTCAAAATCGGATTTCGCGTGCTTTTTCTCAAAGCCCAGCTCCTCAAAAAACTTAACGATAGGTTCTGCATCTTTTGCGATTATCTGTGGGTTGAATGTTGTAATTTTCATTGCTGTTTCTCCTTGTATAATTATGATAAATATGCAGTGCCGGTACGGTTCATGCCGTCATTCCTTGATATGCTGGCAAAGGTCAAAGGCAAAGCCCGATGGGGATACCATCATCATGGACTTGTTGGTCTCGGTCTCCACTGTCTTGCCGCCTCTGGGATTGGTGAAGCCCCTTTCGGTGAGGAACTTGTACGCTTCGTCGAAATCGTCCACGTTCATGCGGATGAGCGTCATATCACGGGGCACCGACTCCACGTTCGCAACGTCAACATAAAAGCCCTCAGCGTTCTTCAGGCGGACGCTGGTAAAGTCTTCCTTGCCTGTATTTGCGTCAATGCTGTGGCGCCTTTCAAATCCTAAAGACTCGAACAGCTTTATCACGTTTTCAGCGTCCTTTGTAACGATCAGCGGGTTGAAAGATGTTATTTTCATAGTAAAAACTCCTTTATAATTCTTTTCTCAGGTCTGCTGCTGCGCCGTCAATGTTTTCCTTTCTGATATGATGTATCAGCTCCAGCAAAAAGCCTGACGGTGCCATCATCAGCAGCGCTTTGGCGCTCCCTGTGTTCACGATATCCGTGCCGGGTGCTTTTTTGAATCCCTTTGCTGTCAGAAGATCGTATGCTTCTTCAAAATCGCCAACATTTACGCGGATGCCTGTCACAGAATCACGCGGAAGGTCATTTGTCTGAACTATCGTTGCCTTAAAGCCGTCTTTATGGCTCATCATAACGCCTGTAAGTGACTGATCGGCAATATTATCCTGCTGATGGCGCTTTTCAAAGCCCATCTCACTCAGCAGACTGATCACTGCACCCGCATCTTTGGTAAGTATATAAGGCTCAAAAGAAGTTATCTTCATAATGGTACCTCTTTTCCGTATATCCCGTCACTTCTTGATATGCTGCATCAGCATTATGCCAAAGCCCGAAGGCGAAACAAGATGCGCACCTTTGAAATGCGAATTTTCAACGATAACGCCGTCGCCCATCACATTTTTGAAGCCCTTATCCGTAAACAGCTTGTAGTATCCGTCCAGGTCATCCACATTGATGCGGATAAGTGTGAGATCGCAGGGAAACTTATCGGACTCATTGATATCAAGCACAAAGCCGTCAGCGTTTTTCATGCGGGTGCTTTGGCTTATCAGAGCTTCCGCCACATCGCTCTGATGAGCGATCTTAAAGCCCATCGCCTCGTACAGCTTGATGGTATCCTCGTAATTTTTAGTTATTATCGTCGGATTGAAGCCTGTTATCTTCATAGCCGTACCTCCCTGTGACGCTTACTTGTCCTCGTCTTTCCTGATATGCTCAGCCAGACTGATAGCAAAGCCCGATGGCGATACCATGAGGGTAGCCTTTGAGGTGCCTGTATCCGTCACCTTGCCGCCCTGTGCGTTCTTGAAGCCGCGAGCGGTGAGGAACTCATACGCCTCGTCAAAATCGCGCACGTTCATCCTTATCGCCGTCATATCCTGCGGCATCTGGTCAACCTGTGCCACATCCACGCGGAAGCCGTCGGGGTGCTTCATGTCAAAGCTGGTGACATCATCGTTGATGCCCGTCTTCTTGTGGGCGTGCTCAAATCCGAGAGCCTCGAATATCTCGGTGATCGCCTTTGCGTCCTTTGAAACGACGAGGGGGTTGAAAGCTGTGATCTTCATAATATGTCCTCCTTAATAATGTTATATATTGACCGTATATGGTCTTTAACATACTTATATGCCGTATCATCACTTGAGATGCTGGCAGATACTTATCCCGAACCCCGACGGCGAGACCATAAGGGTATCTTTGGAAGTAGCTGTCTCGGTGATCCTGTCGCCCTGTGCGTTTTTAAATCCGCGCTCCGAAAGGAACTTGAAGGCTTCGTCGAAATCGTCCACGTTCATCCTTATCGCCGTAAGCGCCTGCGGCAGATCGTCCGCCTGCGCCACATCAACTCTGAAACCGTTGGCATCCTTCATATCGTAGTTGGTGATATTCCCGTTGATGCCTTCCTTAGTGTGCCTGTACTCAAAGCCCAGTTCCTCAAACAGCTTCGTTGCGGACTCCGCGTCCTTTACAACTATGAGGGGGTTGAAAGCTGTGATCTTCATAGTATTGACCTCCTGTCATGTGTTTTTGATATGCTGACAAACATCTATTATCATCCCCGATGGCGAAGCAAGATATGTGTACTTGCTGCTGGGAGTAACGTTCATGCCAAATCCGGGCGGTTCCGTGAAACCTTTGCTTTTTAGCAGTTCGCAAGCCGCATCATGGTCATCCACGTTTATGCGCACCGTTGTCAGGTCGCGGTCAAGCCCGTTTGTGGGGGCTGAGATAACGTCAACATGGTATTCCACACTCTCATCGCCGTCCTTCTTTTTCTCCATGCGCACCGATGAGAACTCAAATCCCTCATCCCCCGATTTGCAGTGGGTACGCACGAAGCCGAGCGCTTCAAAAGCCGCTATCACCGCTTCGGGGTCTTTGGTTATCACCTGCGGATTTATACCTGTGATCTTCATAAATAATACCTCCCTTATGGTCAAGTGTGTTTGATATGCTGTGAAACAACGATGCTGAAACCTGTGGGCGATACAAATGCCGTACCTCTTGCGGAGGGCGACTCGCCCACTTTATCCCCCTGAATGTTCGTGAAGCCTTTTGCGGTCAGAAGCTGTTCTGCTTCTTCAAAGCTGTCCACGTTCATTCGGATGGAAGTCATGTCCTGCGGGAGCCTGTCTACCGCTGATATGTCCACATGGAAGCCGTTGGCATCGCGCATCCTCACGTTTGTGATGCCCTCATCGTTGAGCCCTGTTTTCACATGGCGCTTTTCAAAACCCAGCTCCTCGAACAGCCTGATAACATCATCAGCTTTCGGGGTCATTATCATCGGGTTGAAAGTAGTGATCTTCATAGGTGTTTTCTCCGTGTACAGATATTAATCTTTCTTTATATGTTCAACGAGCACAATGGTAAATCCCGACGGCGAGACCATTGTTGCAGACCTGGAATACCCGGTTTCCACCGTTCCGTCGCCCCTGGTATTCTTAAAGCCGTGCCTGATAAGTATATCATACGCTTCCGAGAAATCATCCACATTCATTCTGATATAGATCATATCCTGCGGGAGAATGTTTAAATCCGCCACATCAACATGAAAGCCGTTAATGTCTTTCATGCGTGTGCTGGTAATATCCATTGTCTCGGTCTCTGTGACCGGCGCGTGGGTCTTTTCAAAGCCGAGCGCTCCGAATACCTCGATAACGTCGTCAGCTTTCGGTGAAAGTATCAGCGGGTCAAAAGTCGTGATCTTCATATAAGTAACCTCCCGGATCTATATACTGCGGACTCTCCGCATTTTTCCTTTATATGTCAGAAAGCAAGGGTATCCAGCCTGTCTGCCAGTGCGGAGATCTTTTCCATATACCTCTGCATAGTCTTCCTGTTTTCATCGGTGATACTGCCTTTCGTGCGCAGCTTGCGCACCATCCTCGCGTAGCATATCAGCGACGCTTTTTCTGTCACTTCCGCAAGCCTGTCCTCGTCCTCTGTGCCGAGATAGTTTACTAAAAACGTGCGGAAGAACCTCTGCGCTGTATCGTAGGAAAATCCCATGAACTTTTCCACAGTGGATGGGTCGTCCTCACCCAGCACCACATAGAAGTAGTAAAGGTCGGCTATCTCAGCAATGGGGTGCCCCCGCGATACTCTGTCCATATCGATGAGGAAAGGCTCGCCGCGCTGCAGGAATACGTTTCCCGTGTGGAAATCCCCGTGTACCAGATGATCCTCATCGGGCAGTGCGTCTATCAGTGCAAGGCATTTTTCCGCCAGTGTCTCGTCCTCGTAGGCGATGCCGCTGTTTATATAGCCTTTGAGCCTGTCATACACCTGCGGGAAGCCGTCTTCCTCCGTGACCTCGATAGAGTGTATGCTGTGGGCAAGGTCTGACATTATCTTCGCGTAGGCATCCGCCTGTCCGGGAGCTTTTGCGATAAAGTGGGATATGGTCTGAGAGTCCACCAGCTCGAACATGGCGCCGTACCTCTCCCCCACCGACACGATGCCAAAGGATATAGCCGTAGGCACACCGAGTATGAACGCCTTTCGGCTGAGGGCTATCTCACGCTCAACATCGCGGTAGGTGTTGTTCTCGTTGTAGACCTTTATCACCAGCTCGTCGTCGTAGCGGTAGACCTCGCCCTTTGCCCCCCGACCCAGCAGCTTGCAGCCCTCCACCGATACCTCGCGGTATTTCTTGAAACGTGCTTTCTCCGAATCGAAGGTCCCCGGCCAGATAAAGTTTATGTGCTTTATCAGTTCCTTGAAAGCCCCTGTTTTGTTCAGGGAAAGTTCCAGCGTTTCCGCAATGGTGCGGTAGTACCACAGCTGCATGGCGGGGTCGCTCTGATGGAGCATCTGCCAGACCTCCTCACCGCGTGCGGAGTACTCTCCTGCCAGCGAGCGTATATTTGCCAGCTTGTCCGCCAGCCACAGCATTTTCACGCCGATGTCGGTACTTCCGCTCAGCACCCGCAGAGATTCCTCCTTGCGGCGCTTCCATGAGGCGGTCCTGTCCTCGTCGGGGTATTCGTTCTCCGATTCGGAAGAGACTATGTATGCCACTCTCTTTCCGAAGCGCTTTTCTATCTCGGAGAGCGTGCCGTCGGTGTCCTCCACAATATCGTGAAGTATCCCCGCAGTGATTATCTCCTGGTCGGAAGTCATGGTCGAAAGTATCTGCGCCACCTCCATCGGGTGCAGTATATAGGGTATCCCCACGAACTTGCGCACCTTTCCCTGATGCAGCACCGTCGCATAGATTATGGCTTCTTCAAGCATATTCATCATGGCTCTGATATCCTTTCTTTTTATGAATTGCTCTTGCATGACATTATATCACACTGTCCGCAACAAATCCGCAACAAATTGGCAGGATTTGGGATTAAATTATAAACAAACTTTTTCTTTGTTATTTAGTTATATTGACGATTATTTGTCTTTGTTAAACACAAAGGCGCAGAGATATCCCCCGCGCCTTTTCTTTATGAGTAAATTTTTGACGTGCGTTCCTCGCGGCGCAGGGAGTATGGAGCACTCATCTGCTTCCGCGCCGTGATGTGACCTTCTGCGCTGATCTTCCTTAACTTTCATCTCTTTCGGGCGGGGGGCAGATATACTTTGATAAAAACATTGTAACATCTTCTATTCAAACTATGGAAACAACTGCCCCCTCCCCGAAAGAGACAAAAGTATAGTATCTGAGTATCCCTCAGCAGTCTCCGCAGATCATTTCCTGTTCTTTATTACGCTCCTGAATTTGTTCATGCCGTTCTCGAAGCTGTGTCCCGTCATTGTGGAAGCGCTTTTCACCAGCGCCGAAGATATCTCATCGCCGTCCTTCACGGGGTCGAATTTTCCGCCGCCGTAGGTCGCTTCAAGGACTATGCTCTCATCCGTTTCCGAAAGCTCCGCCATGACGTTTATCGGGAATACGTCCTTTCTCATGGCGATATTCTGCGTCACCGCTTCCTCGAATACCAGCTGCAAGCTGCGTGCCGTCCTGTCGGAGAGGATGTTTTCCTTTGCGAAGTTCTCCAGCTGTGCCGCGTAGGATATATAGTCGAAATCCGCGTTCTCAACAGTCAGCGGCAGCTGTTTCAGCCGCTTGATGAATATGCGGGTCTTCTCCTTCTGCGGTGCATCGAATATCTGCTCTGGTGTGCCCTCCTCGTATATGCCGCCCTCGTCCATGTAGAATACTCTTGTGGATACATCGCGGGCGAACTTCATCTCGTGGGTGACGATCATCATCGTCATGCCCTCTTTGGCAAGCCCGCGTATTACCTGCAATACCTCGCCGACCATCGTCGGGTCAAGGGCGGAGGTGGGTTCATCGAAGAGTATCATCTCAGGTCTCATGGCTATGGCTCTCGCTATGGCGACACGCTGTTTCTGTCCGCCCGAAAGCTCATCGGGGAAGTTCAGCGCTTTCTCCGCAAGACCTACTCTCTTTAAAAGCTCCATGCCCTCGTCGTAGGCTTCCTGCCGCGATCTTCCCAGCAGTTTGACGGGTGCCGCCATGATATTCTCGATTATATTAAGGTTAGCAAACAGGTTGAAGGACTGGAACACCATGCCCATCTTCCTGCGTATCTGCTCCATTTTGCATTTCGGATCCGTGATGACTTCGCCGTCAAAGGTGACTGTCCCCGAAGTGGGCTTTTCCAGCTGATTGAGACAGCGCAGCAGTGTGGATTTGCCCGTTCCCGATGGTCCTATGATAGATATGACATCACCCTTGTTTATCTCCACGTTCACGTCTTCAAGGGGCGTAACGTTCGGGTATTCTTTTCTAAGATGCTCTATCTTTATCATACTCATTTTACCGCTACCCCCTTTACGCCGCGCTTTCTTGAACGCGGGTCTATCTGTTTAAGGATGAATTTCAGTATCAGCGAGATGATCCACGCCAGCAGGAAGTATATCACCGCCGTGACTATCAGCGGGAAGAATGCCTCGTAGGTCCTGCTGCGGATGATATCGGACATCTTGGTGAGATCCTGTATCGCTATATATCCCACGATAGACGTATTTTTCAGCAGTGAGATTATCTCGCCGCGATATACGCCCAGCTGTCTCACAGCCGCCTGCGGGAATATGAAACGGAAGAACGCCTGGTTCTCGGAATAGCCCAGTGCCAGCGCCGCTTCACGCTGTCCGCCGTCAATACTGTCGATGCCCGAACGCAGTATCTCCGATACATACGCGCCGAAGTTCAGCGAGAAGCCGATGACAGCCACCCACATCGCCGCGATGCCCGATTTGCCGAAGATAACGTAGTAGAGTATCATCAGCAGTACCACCATAGGTGTACCCTGTAGCAGCTTGACATACATATCGCATATCTTCCCCGAAAGCACGCTGTCCGCACGGCGGAACAGGCATATCAGGAATGCGAGTATCGAACCGAAGATAACCGAAAGGACGGTTATCATGCAGGTCATGCCAACGCCCTCAAGTATCAGCTTGTATCTGTCCTCACGGATGAAATTCTTGTTGAAGCTCTCCTTTATGCTTTCGATAAATCCGCCTTTCTTGCTTTCAGCGGCGGGTGTGTTCTCATCGGAAGCAGTACTCTCTTTTCTTACTACCGACACAGCCTGACCTGTGTAGTAAACGTCCGAGAAGTCAACGCTTTCCGCACGTTCCTCTGTTATCATGATATTGCCCGAAGCTATATCGTAGGTGCCGCCCGCCACACCGGGTACAAGGCCTGCAAAATCCGCGTTGTCTATCCGCAGACCGTAGCCGTACTCCTTGCAGAAACGTGCCACCAGATCAACTTCAAGACCCGCATTCTGACCATCCTTGATGTAGGAATAGGGCTGCATGGTGGAAGCCGTGATATACCTGAGAGTGGTCTCCTTGTCGTCAAGTCCCGTAAAGTCTACGTTCTTCTTGCTTTCGTCACTGCCGAACCATGTATCGACTATCTCGTCATAGGTGCCGTCCGCCCGTATCTTAGCGAGATACTCGTTCATCTGATCGCGCAGGACATTTTCGCCGTCGGTCTTTTTGAAGGCAAAGCCGTAGGGTATCTCCATGAATATCTCTTTGAGATATGTAAGGGAACTGTCAGCCGCCATAAAGTCCTCCGCCGCCGATTTCGGGCAGGTGAAAGCGTCTATCTTTCCCTCGCTTAGTGCTATGGCAAGGTCGGGCTGAGAATTGTACTGCAATATCTCCGCATCGGGATAGCGCTCGCGTATAATGACTTCGTAAAGACCGCCCGTGATCGCGCCTATCTTGCCGTTGGCGGCATAGTAGCCGAGAGACCTGTCCTCCACAGACTGCGCGGTATCAGCGGTATTCACTTCAAGGTCGGCAGAACGTGCCACCAGCACAACGCCGCCCTTGTATATCATATCGGAGAAATCGATACTCTCCGCACGTTCCTCCGTGTAGGAAAGATTTGCGGCAAAGATATCGTATTTTCCTGCGGAAAGTCCTGTTAAGCATCCCGTGACAGTGGACTGTTCGTAGTGGATACTGTAACCGTACTTTCTTGCGAACATCGTCATCAGCTCGATCGCATAGCCCTGCAGCTTGTTGTTTGCCGTGTAGGAAAATGGAGGACCGTCAGGTATCACTGTCACGATCAGCTCGCCGTTTTCGCCTGTAAGACCCGAATCGTCAAGGGTCTTTGAAGACTCATCGCCGGCGATCCATTTTGCTTTCAATTCATCCAGCTCACCGTTCGCTTTAAGTCTGGCAAGATACTCATTGAACTCGGCACGCACCTTTTCGGAGCGCTCGGTACCCTTTTTGAACCCGAAATAGTAATCATCGTCAACTATGACTTTTTTCAGGTAATCGAAATTGGGTCTCTCGGCGTGCAGCATCGCCGCAACGGGTTCGTCGTCGAGGAAAGCGTCTATCTTGTTTGCTCCGAGTGCCTGTACAAGGTCGCTTTCGGTCTCGTAATAGTAGAACTCGCTGTCGGGGAAATTTTCCAGCGTTATCGATTCAAAGCTGGAACCTGTCTTTATGCCAATGCGCTTGCCGTTGAACTCGGTATAGGAGGGCTCTTCGGGCTGTTCGGGAGCCGCTTTCACTTCAACTTCGGCAGAACGTGCCACCAGCACAACGCCGCCGTTGTATATCACATCGGAGTATTCTATGCTCTCCGCACGTTCCTCCGTGTAGGACAAATTTGATGCCAGGATATCGTATTTTCCTGTGGCGACCCCTGTTAAGCAACCTGTTGCGGTGGACTGTTCGTAGTGGATACTGTAACCGTACTTTCTTGCGAAACCGGTCATAAGCTCTATCGCGTAGCCCTGCAGCTTGTTGTTAGCCGTGTAGGAAAAAGGCGGAACATCAGCTATCACCGCCACGTTCAGCTCGCCGTTTTTGCCTGTGAGAACCGAATCATCAAAGGTCTTCGCAGACTCATCGCTGCCTGTCCATTTCGCTTTCATTTCATCCAGCTCGCCGCTCGCTTTAAGTTCGGCAATATACTCATTGAACTCGCCCCTCAGCTTTTCGGTGCGCTCGCCGCCCTTTGTGAACCCGAAATAGTAATCATCGTCAACTATTACATTTTTCAGGTAATTGACATCAGGCTGCTCGGCGTGCATCATTGCCGCAACAGGTTCGTCATCAAGGAAAGCGTCTATCTTGTTCGCCCTGAGTGCCTGTAAAAGGTCGCTTTCGGTCTCGTAATAGAAGAACTCACTGTAAGGGAAAGTTTCCAGCGTTATCGCTTCAAAGGCGGAACCTGTCTTTATGCCCATGCGCTTGCCGTTGAATTCGGTATAAGAAGGCTCTGTGGGCTGTGCGGGAGCCGCTGTATCTGCCGTACCTCCAAGGTCGGAAGCCCTTACCGCCAGCACCGAACCGCCGTCATAGTGGGGTTCGGAGAAATTGACGCTCTCGCGCCGCTCTTCGGTTATGGTTATGGTCGCACATCCGAAGTCGTTCTTTCCGCCGGATACCGCAGGGATTATGCCATCGAAATTCATATCGACGATTTCCAGCGCGTAGCCGTACTCCTTGCAGAAGCGGTATGCCACATCTATCTCGTAGCCGACGATATCATCGTTGGCGATGTAGACAAAGGGCGCGTTTGCGGCTTCCGTCGCAAGAGACAGCTTTCCGTTTCCACCCGAAAGAGTATCAAGCGCAGGAATGATCTTTTTGCTTTCATCCGTGCCAAACCAGACAGCATCTATCTCCGCAAGAGTGCCGTCAGTCTTTATCCTCTTTACATACTCGCTGAACTCATTACACAGCGCTTCACCCTTATCGTCCTTTGAAAAGGCAAAACCGAAGCTGTAATCGTCCATCTTGTCTTTCAGGTAATCAACGGAATCATCCTCGATCATCATGTACTTGACCAAAGGTTCATCCGCAGCAAAACCGTCGATCTTATCGGCTTTCAGCGCTGAAAGCAGGTCGGTGTAAGAATTGTAGTAGCTTATCTCCGCATCGGGGATATTCTCCTTGATCATCTCATCGAAGACTGTTCCCGTCTGAACGCCAATCCTTTTGCCAGCGTAATCCTTGACTGTAAGCTCTTTCGGAGTTGAGGCAGCTGCAACAGGTTTGACATCGCCGCCCTGTTTGTTCTCCGTTTTGCTCCCCCTAACGACCATGAACGCGATGAACGCCATCAGCGCCAGCACCACAGCAATGATCACATAGTCTGTTTTTCTCAATCTTTTCATTCGGTTCCCCCCTTGAAAAAAATGCGCCGGATCATATTTTTGTATATTATATCACATCACCGCAACAAATCCGCAACAAATCAGGCTTTTTCCAATTGTGAGTGTACACAAATTTTTTCGCGTTAATTTGTTATTATATACAAAGGGATGGAAATAGGGCTGTTTTAGCGCATTTGTTTACACAAGGGGTACTCTTCGTGCAACAAAAAAAGCCCCGCAATGGCAGGGCTCAGTTTACTGTAATGACAAAATAAAAACTCCGAAACAACGAATGTACGTCATCTCAGAGTTTGGAAGAAAGCGCCACCTGTTGGACTCGAACCAACGACCCTGCGGTTAACAGCCGCATGCTCTAACACAGGCTGAACTTTACCTCGCAGTTTGGCTTTAAAAAATTGGTCAGCGTCAAATGCTGACCTTTTATACTTTTACAGTGATCTCCGTATTAACGGTATTCCAATTATCACAGAACTGCTGATAGGTCATGTTAAGAAGTATGGTGACTTTATAGTTCCTGCCGACTTCTATCCTATCCACAAGCTGTGCGATGATCATTTTCTTCTGCTCCATAGTGCTGCTATCAAACTCCTCAGCCCAGTTTTTGAAGTTGTCATAAAGGGGCTTGATGCTTTCCATTGAAGCCTTCTTTTCCGTCATTTCAGTATTCAGAGTATCTAACTTTTCCTGCTGTTCTGCTATCTGTGCTTCCACAGACCGTATATTCTTCATAAGCAACTCAGGCGGATAAATGCTTTCGCCCGTCAAAGTCAAAGGCACCTCAGCCTCCAGCTTCTCCTGCTGCTTTTCAAGCTTAGACAAATCGTGCTTGATCTTAGTCTGCTTCGCCTTGTAGCTCTGCATATCCTTAGAGAACTGCTTCTTCAGCTCTTTCTCATCGGGAGAATCCTTGATGCTCGCAAACATCTTTTCTATCGTTCCGACAACAGCGTCATCGACCTTATAGGCAAGATATGAACACTGTCCGCTGCATTCACAAAGTCCCCTGCTCTTGTGGTAGCAAAGGTATTTTACCCTCGTGAACTCATACAGCGAACCGTCCTTCCTCTTGCGTCTGTCGGTGTGCTTGATAGATGTCAGCTTTCCGCCACAGTGAGCGCAGTACATGATGCCCGAAAGTAGTGCGCAGCTTTTGGTCTGGTATGCGATCTTGCGATTTTCATCGTTTTTCTTTTCACGCTCGTCAAGAATGAACTGTGCCTGCTGAAAGAGTCTTTCGTCGATGATCTGCAAATCCTTCAACTGAGGCGATACCGTTTCGCCGCTTACCATGTATCCGCAGTACAGTTTGTTCCTCAATATTCTTAAAATAGTGTTGCACTGGAACTTGCTGTCGTTGTGAGTTTTCAGCCCCTGCTGATTGAGGTAATTAGCGATCCTGAAAGAACCATATCCGTCCTTGACCGTTTTATCGAAAATGAACTTGACCCATTCGGCTTCCTCGGGGTTTACTGCCAGATCATAAGACGGCTTTCCTTTCTTGTTCAGCCTTCCTCTGCTCTCCAGCATATACCCAAAAGGTACCGGACCTCCGCGGTAGATGCCCTCCGCTGTCAGCTGCTGCATTCTCGTTCTGATACGCATTGAAGTCTTTTCCGACTCCCCTGCCGCCTGCCAGAAACGTATGTAATTCATCAGCTTATCGACATGACTTTCAAAGCGCTGCTCGCCCTCGTTTACGCTCCACACTCTTATGTTGTGTTTTGCGAACCATTCAACAATGAACGGCGTCTCGTCATCAATACGTCCGATTCTATCGAACATGAACACCAGCAGCACCTGGAACTCACCCTTGAGGGCTGCGTCCTTCAAGTCCTGAATAGCATCACGGTCTTTTGCGGACACCTTGAAGCCGGACACACCCTTTTCGAGAAACTCCTTGCCTATCGTCCAACCCATTCTATCAGCGAACTCGTGGCAGGCTTCCCTCTGCATAGGAATATCGTCCTTAACTCTATCGACCTGTCCTTTGGTAGATACTCTATATAAAGCGTATGCTATTGTTGCATTATCCTTACTCATAATTGATAACCTCCTGTCAGATATGTCTAACTGTTACCGAAAAATCGTAAGGTTCTTGTCCAATAGGGGTAGCTAAATTGTCAAGATGCTTCGTGAAATTTGAATTTCACACTTTAAAGCATTATAACACGTTTTTTACCCTTTGTCAAGAGGTTTTACGAGATTTCGGTATTCTATTTTGATATAATAATATGCCTTAAAGTGCT
>NZ_CAMHRZ010000001.1 GCF_946187255.1 uncultured Ruminococcus sp. | reverse complement strand
GCCGCCTGCCCGAACTTATGTCACACAAAGAGGAATTTGACTTTGCGGCACACGGCATAAGCGAAAAGGAAAAAGAGATCATGGAAGCAGTAGCTTCGGGTTCCAGCAACAAGGAGATAGCGGCGGAGCTGTTTCTTGGTGAGGGCACTGTGCGCAACTATATCAGCAACCTGCTGGACAAGCTGGGACTGCGCGACAGGACTCAGCTGGCAGTATACTATTACACAGAGGTGAAAAAATGAACATACAGATATTCGGCAAATCAAAGAGCTTTGATACCAAAAAGGCAGAACGTTACTTTAAGGAGCGCGGGATAAAGTACCAGTACATCGACCTTGCCAGCAAAGGCATGAGCAAAGGCGAGCTGGATTCGGTGCTGAAAGCGGTCGGGGACATTGAAAAGCTGATAGACCCCAAAGCAAAGGGCAGTGCCGCAGACCTTATCAAGTACTTGGGCAGCACAGAGGAAAAGCGCGAAAAGCTGCTGGAAGAGCCATCCCTCATAGCCGCACCCGTCGTGCGCAACGGCAGGCAGGCAACAGTCGGCTTCTGCCCCGAAGTCTGGAAAGGCTGGGAATGACGTTCTGTCTTGCGCAGGGCAGGACATTTTTTACAGCAATTATAAAAGGCGGTACGTTTCGCGCGTACCGCCTTTGCTGTTATTTCTTTGTTATTACTACCGACTGTCTGCCGAGAGTGGTGTAGGTCTTCATGAAATCATCGTATGATACCGATGTGGTGTAGCCGTACTGACTGGTCTTGTCCAGGTTGTTCACGCATCCCAGATAGAAGCACTGTAAAGCATCATCGTAGCCTGTGAGCACTGCTGTGGTCTCTCTGCCGTACCAGGTGAAATTGTATGTGCCTGTGCCGGGATTGCTGTACTTCTGTCCTGCAGTAACTGTCTGGGTACACTCAGCGGAGGTGGCTGTATCGGAATACCACACGATAGGTGTCCTGCCTCTGTCCAGCTCTGCTTTCAGTCCGTTAATGTCAAGTCCGCCAGAGATAACGGCATCGCCCACATCCAGCTTGCCTGCGTCTATCTTGAGGTTGTTGACATTCTCGCCGGTGGAGTAATCGGTATTCAGCGCGATATTGTAATCGCCGCGTACACCGATGTACTTGAGGTACCAGTGAGCGGATTCAGCAACAACGGGCGCATAAACGCCGTAACCCTTGCCGTCTGATTCCATGTGATAGGGAGAGCCCCAGAATACATAGTTCGGGTCGGCATCTATCTTTCCGCTCGTGAGTGCCAGTTCGGGCATATAGTAGTCAATAAGCGTGTTCTTGCTCACGTTTATGTTGAACTGATAGTTCAGCACCGATGCCAGCGCTGTCTCCTCACCCCCGAGAACTGCGGGAGAGCCGCCCAGATCACCGTTCTGATTGATGATAGTCATATTCACAACAGCGTAATCCTTAACCGAGGAAGCGGGTACATATCCCGTCTGTGTTCCGCCCGAAGAGGGTACGAATACCTTTATCCAGCCGTTGTCGGGAGTACCTGTCTGCACTGCGGTATCGCCCTTCTTCAGCGTGCCCAGCTGTGCTGCGGAGGGTGCTGCGGCAGAGTATATCGGCGTATCGGAAGAACACTTCACATAGCCGTCGGTGATAACGGACATACTTACCGCGTCACTGTACTCCTTCTTGCCGTCAACCGTCTTATAAGCGCGAACTTTGACGGTCATTTCCTTGCGCTGGGGCAGACCGTCTATCGTGCAGGTGGTGGTCTTTATCTCGCGGGTGACAGTCTCGCTGCTGTTCACAGCTATCGAAGCCTCATAGCCCTCTGCGTCCTTTACGGCGTTCCAGTAGAATGTCACGCTGTTTAAGTCGCTGTAATAGTAATTGCTGTTGATGGTCGGTGCAGCAAGTTTGGTCTCGGGCTTGGGATCAGGCTTGGGATCGGGGTCGGGCTTGGTGGTGCCGCCGCCGTTACCGCCTATCATTTCCGCATTTACACCCTCTGCCTCACCTACGGAGTTGAAAGGCACTATCAGCATCTTTACCGTTGCATTTACGGGGAAATCCGTTATCAGCTGATTTGTGGCAGTATCCGCGATGAGCTTGGGCTTGCCGTCCTTTGCGGTGTTGGTTATATCGTAAACATGGTAGCCCGAAGCGAAATCTGCGGCTTTCCAGTCTATCTTAGCCTTGCCTTTGTCGTCTGTAACGGTAATGGCACCGTGTATCATATCGGGCTTTATGCCCAGTGTGTATCCTATGGTATCACCGTAATCCTTAGTACGTCTGCCGTCCTCAGTCTGTACAGTCCTGAAAGGCGCTACCATCACGGTCAGTTTGCCGTCCCTGAACATATCGTAGGGTATATCCACCGACAGCTTTTCGGTAGTCTGTGTAACAGTCTTTTCACCGTTTGTGATAACAACGACGTACTGCTTCATATCCTTTACGGCGTTCCAGGAGACTGTCTTTGTATTCTTGTCCACGCTGAACTCTATCAGCTGTACCTTGTCCTGCATCTCCTCACGGGGATTTTTTACTATGGGGAGCTGAGTCTTGGACTTTATGCTGGAAAGACCCTTGATATGTCCCGCCAGTATGCCGAGATCGGTAACAGTAACTCTGCCGTCAGCATTGATATCTGCGGCAGCCAGAGATCTCTTGTTCAGCGCCTTAACGCCCTTGATGTGTGCGGCAAGTGCGGAAACGTCTGTGATATTTATTCTTCCGTCGCCGTTGATGTCGCCTAAGTCATTCTCGCCTGTGGTCTCTTCGTCAGAGGTCGCTGCGTCGTCAGCGGGAGCACTGTTTTCACCTGTGGAAACCGCTGTGCCCGTGCCGTTGTCATTATCCGCAAAAGCGACCGTTCCGAACTGTCCTGCTGCGACAGCCAGTGATACAGCAGCCGCAAGGATCCTTTTCTTTCTCATTTTACTACCTCCGTCAAAATCTACGGTGTATTTCGCATACCACCTCATTCTACAGTATATCACCTTTTTCCCGTGCTGTCAATGGCAGCAGCGCAAAACTTCCCAATCATAAGCCGGATGACTGCAAATAACCTGCGGTCAGTGCGCTCCATTTTGCAATGAGCTTTTCGATGTTCCACGCCGCATTTGCGGGACTGGTAGAGGGCAGAGACACGGCGGGTCTGCCTGTTTTTTTCTGCTGATACTTTGCATAGAGCCGTGCGGCGGTGCCGCCGTTGGCGAATACCGCTATATCGGGGCAGCAGGCGATGATATTACCGAGATCTGTCGGCACAACGTTTTTTATGCTTGCATCGGAGGAACCAATGATATCACACTCCGACACCACGTCCCACACCGCGATACCCGCCCCCAGCAGCATGGCTTTTTTCTCATCTATGGTCTTCGGGACGGGCTTTCCTGCCAGCGCCGCAGTCACCGCCCAGAAGCGGTTGCGGGGATGTCCGTAGTAAAAGCCCTCCTCCCGCGATTTCACCGAGGGCAGGCTGCCCAGTATGAGTATTCTGCTGTTTTTGTCGTACACAGGCGCAAAGCCGTGTACTATATGTGTATATCCGTCCATTGAGCACCTCCTGCAATGCTAAGGACACCCCCGCCGCGCGGAGATGTCCTGTAAAATACATATATCGCCTTATGACTGCTTCTGTTCCTTAGGCTTGCGCTCGGTGCGCAGGTAGGTATCATTATTGAGAACAAGACGAATGTTGTTATCCATATACTCTGATGCCTGAGTTGCCTGATGTACGGGCTTCATGCTGCCCTGACAGGTGAAGAACACTATCGCTCCGATAACTGCCGCGATAACGATAGGCATAAAGCCAAAGCCCATTATCAGTATAAGTATTATAGCGGGGATTATCACGGAAAGCGCTGTGATGATACCCAGCTTGGTGTAATCTATGGGAAGATCGCCCGTGAATTTGCCTGTCTGTCCGTTCATGGCGAAGTTCCACTGCTTGCCGTTCCACGAAGTGGTGAGGTACCATACGGGCAGCATGGCGTACTTCTTCTTGGTGTAGTTGACCTTGTAATCGCCGCGCTTTTCTGTTACCTCGTTGTGCTTTACGGTCTCTTTGGTCTTTGACTTGGCGGTATTGACTACACGCTTCTCCGCACGCTGGAGATCGTCATCGCCCTCAACGTCAAAGCGCTCAGCCAGGAAGCCGGGCATATATATCATCGAGAAAGGCTTCAGCTCGCTGAAAGTGAAAGGCTCCACCGAGTCCATTATATCATCGGGCATACGCTTTGAAGCGTCCGCAGGCACGTTCTCAAATCCGATAGTACCGCGGCGGTCAGCCTTGTAGAACTTGCGGATGATCTCGGTGCTGGTCTCCTCCTTGTCAACGCCCTCAAATTCGGCATCGATACTAACAGAACCGTCATAGAGCCAGAAAGGTACATACACGCCCTGTATCTCCTCCACCCTGTTGCTGGCGAGGAAGTCCTTCGGCAGCAGCTTGCGCTTCTCGTAGTAGCTCTTGTACTTCTCCATAGCCTGCTGTTTTGTGAACGCAAAGGGTATAACGAGATCGGGCTTTACAGCACCCGTGAGCTGTGCCTCGATGACTGTGGTATTATCACAGTAAGGGCAGCGGGTAGCTGCTGTATTCTCGTCGCAGATTATCTCCGCACCGCAGGTGTTGCAGCTGTACGCTCTCATATTGTCTGCCAGGTCGCCCCAGTCGTCCCCTGATTCCTTTGCTGCTTCCTCCTCGTTCTGCTGATTGAAGAAAGCCTCTGCTTCCTCCTGCGAGAACACGGAATCGCAGAATATACATTTCATTTTGCCGACCGTAGGGTCGAACTGCAGCGTACCCGCGCAGTTAGGGCAGACCAGCTGAGTTGATGTCTGAGCCATTTTCTATACCTCCTGATTATACGGAACGTTCACCGTCCCACTGATTATCGCAGACCGCATGGCTGCAATTATATGCGGCATATCTGCCGCTTAAAAATATCACCGCACAACGGACATATTTCTACGCCCAATATAATGATCAATTATATTAAAATTATAACATATCTTTAACAATCTATCAATCATAAATAGCGGGCTGCCGTGTAGAATTTTCAGTCCGTTTTTTGGCTATTTTTTACAACGAAATGACAGCTTTCCGCATTTTTTGACAGGTCATCCGCTCCTGTGTCAAAAGTTGCCCAATATCCCCAAAATAAAGGCTTACAGTAATTTCTTAAACATTGTGTGAATAAACACAAAATTCTCCGTGTACAATACGGAAATTTTTAGTCAAGGCTACAAAGATTGCGCCGAAAGCCCGAAAACAGGGGCATTTTAATTGACAAAGAGGGTGATATCGGTTATAATATCAACATGAAAACCCGCCAATGCGTAATATGTGCAGGAATTTTAAATATGGAGGTAGTTATTATGAAGAAGGCTGAACTGCTTGCCGCTATCGCTGAGAAGAACGGCAGCACAAAGAAGAACGCCGAAGCAGCTCTCGATGCTGTTATAAGCACCATCACTGAGGCTCTCGAAAAGGGCGAAAAAGTCGCTATACCCGGCTTTGGTACTTTTGAGGTAAGAGACCGCGCTGCAAAGAAGTCCATCAACCCCGCTACCAAAGAGCCGATAGATGTACCCGCAAAGAAGGTACCCGCTTTCAAGGCTGCAAAGGCACTGAAGGACGCTGTTGACAAGAAATAATTATACAGCGGCGTAAATATCAAAGTTCACTAAAAGGAGATCATGGACATGGCAAATACAAAAAAAGCTGCAAAAACAAAGGCTGCGGAAGTTGCTGCTGAGGTAAAGGAAGTCGCTAAGGAGACTGCCGCAAAGACCAAGAGCGTTGCAAAGAAGACCGCTGAAAAGACCAAGGCTGCTGTTGAGAAGGCAGCTGAAAAGGACGTAGTATTCGTTGAGTTTGCCGACAAGCAGCTCGATGTTGCAAGCCTTGTTGAGGCTGCAAAGGCTGACTACAAAGCAAAAGGTCACAGGGCTCCCAAGGCTGTTAAGCTGTATATCAAGCCCGAGGAAGGCGTCGCTTACTACACTGTAAACGACAAGGGCGATGCAGATCAGAAGATCGATCTGTAATATATTCGGTATTCGTGACCGTTCCGTGCGCGGGACGGTCATTTTTTGTGAGGTATTATATGGAACTTTCTGTATTCAAGGATATTTTCAATGAGAACGGCATAGTGCTGACGGATGAACAGTCGGCAAGACTGGAAAAGTACGCGGATATGCTGGTGGAGTATAACAAGATGGTAAATCTGACGGCGATAACCGATGATGAGGGCATCGCGGTCAAGCATTTTTTTGACAGCATATATCCGTTCACGCTTTTTGATCTGCCTGAGGGCGCATCGCTGATAGACGTAGGCACAGGTGCGGGTTTCCCCTCCTGCCCGCTTAAAGTTTACCGCGATGATATAAGGCTGACCCTGCTGGACAGCCTTAACAAGAGGATCAGCTTTTTACAGTCCCTCTCGGATAACATAGCCCTTAACGCCAAGTGTGTACACGGCAGAGCGGAGGAATTCGGCAGGAAGCCAGAGTACAGAGAAATGTATGATATCGCAACGGCAAGGGCGGTGGCGAACCTCACTGACCTGTGCGAATACTGTCTGCCTTTTGTCAAGGTGGGCGGACTGTTCGTATCGCTGAAAGGCAGCAGCGGCAGCGAGGAACTGGATAAAGCAAAGCCCGCGATAAAACTGCTGGGAGGAAAGACGGAAAAGGTCATAGAGTATACCCTGCCGGGCGGCGATGCGAGGACGCTGATACTGATACGCAAGACAGGCGAAACCCCCGCAAAGTATCCGAGAAATGCGGGTCAGATCAAGAAAAAGCCCCTGGGCTGACATACGAAAGATCAACGAGGACAGTACGCGCGGCTGTCCTCTTTCTTATTGCTGTCACCTCTCAAAGTTCATGAAAAATCTCTTGACATATATAGTATACAGATGTATAATTATAAACAATTGTTCGCATATTATTCTCAGTATTTTTTTAGCAGGGAGGACGTCGATATGGACAGATTTCAGCTGGTGTCGGATTATAAACTTTCGGGAGATCAGCCCGAAGCAGTTGATGCCCTCGTAAAAGGCGTTCAGGCGGGTATGAAAGAGCAGACCCTCATGGGTGTCACGGGCTCGGGCAAGACCTTTACTATGGCTAATGTCATCGAAAGGCTCAACCGCCCCACACTGGTGCTGGCGCACAACAAGATACTCGCGGCACAGCTTTGTTCGGAATTCAAGGAGTTTTTCCCCAACAATGCGGTGGAATACTTTGTGAGCTATTACGACTATTATCAGCCCGAAGCATACGTCCCGAGTACGGATGTTTATATCGAAAAGGACAGCTCGGTGAACTATGAGATAGACCGTCTGCGCCACTCTGCCACCACTGCCATATCCGAGCGCCGCGATGTTATCATAGTTGCCAGCGTATCATGTATATACTCTCTGGGCGACCCCGCAGAGTACAAGTCTATGGTGGTGGGTATCCGCAAAGGTGCCGAGAAGTCCCGTGATGAGCTCATCGCAGAGCTGGTGAGGATACAGTATGAGCGCAACGATATCAATTTTGTCAGGAACAAGTTCCGCGTAAGGGGCGATGTGGTAGAGATATTCCCCGCATACTCCAACGATACCGTGATAAGGGTGGAATTCTTCGGGGATGAGATAGACAGGATAAGCGAGGTCAATGTGCTGACGGGCGAAGTGCTGAACAATCTCACCTTTGCCGCTGTTTTCCCTGCATCACACTATATCGTGGGGCGTGACAAGATGGCGGATGCCATAGAGGAGATAAAGGAAGAGCTGGCGGAGCGGGTGAAATACTTCGAGGACAAGGGTATGCTGATAGAAGCGCAACGCATACAGCAGCGCACCAACTACGATATCGAGATGCTGGAGGAGATAGGCTTCTGCAGCGGCATCGAGAACTATTCCCGCGTGCTTTCAAGGCGGCCGAAGGGTGCTGTGCCTTTCACGCTTTTCGATTTCATGCCCGATGATTTCCTGCTGATGGTGGATGAGTCCCACGTTTCTCTGCCGCAGGTGAGGGGTATGTTCGCGGGCGACAGGGCACGCAAGCAGACTCTTGTGGATTACGGCTTCCGTCTGCCGTCGGCGCTGGACAACAGACCTCTGCAGTTCGATGAGTTCTACAGCCGCATAAATCAGGCGATATTCGTATCGGCAACTCCCGGTCCCATAGAAAAGGAAAAGAGTGCGCAGATAATCGAGCAGGTGATAAGACCTACGGGACTTCTCGACCCGCTGATATCCGTAAGACCCTCAGAGGGACAGATAGAGGATCTGCTCAGTGAGATAAATGTCCGCGTTGCTAAAGAACAGCGAGTTCTGGTGACGACCCTCACAAAGAAGATGGCGGAGGATCTCACCGCCTATCTCAAAAACTTTGATGTTAAGGTGCGGTATATGCACCACGATATAGATACGATAGAGCGTATGGAGATAATACGCGATCTGCGTCTGGGAGAATTTGACGTGCTGGTGGGCATAAACCTGCTGCGTGAGGGTCTAGATCTGCCCGAGGTGAGCCTGGTGGCGATACTCGATGCGGACAAGGAGGGCTTCCTGCGTTCCGAAAGTGCGCTGATACAGACCATAGGCAGAGCCGCACGAAATGCGGAGGGCACAGTCATAATGTACGCCGACAGCGTGACCCGCTCGATGGAGAACGCCATCCGTGAGACGGAGCGCCGCCGTGAGATACAGATGAAGTTCAACGAGAAACATGGTATAGTTCCCAAAACGATAGTAAAGGATATCCGCGACGTAATAGAGATATCCACAAAGGAAGAAGCCGAGTATTCCGCAAGGCAGTCGGCAAAGCTTTCAAAGGCAGAACAGCAGAAGCTGATAGACAAACTGACCCGCGAGATGAAGGAAGCCGCCAAACTGCTTGAATTTGAACACGCAGCCTTCCTGCGCGACAAGATAGCGGAGCTGAAGGGGGAAAAGAAGTGAAGGACAGCGAAGGTTCTTTTTGGGTGAAGCACAGAACACATATCATCCTGCTGCTGATGATAGTCTTGCAGCTACTGTACTCGACGTATATGTTCATGTACAGGAAACAGAGCTGCCACTCGGACGAGATATGGTGCTACGGTCTGTCAAACAGCTATTACAAGCCGTTCATCTATCTGGAGGACGGGATATTTCAGGATGAGTATGAGGGCGGCTATGCAGGCTCGGACATAACGGGCAGATGGGTGGACGGCAGTGTTTTCAGCGACTACCTCACCGTGCAGGAGGGGGAAAGGTTCGCATACGGTTCGGTGTATCACAACCAGGTGCTGGATCATCACCCGCCGCTGTATTATAGCATACTCCACACGATATGCTCATTTTTCCCCAACAGTTTCTCGTTGTGGTATACATTTGCCATTAATCTGGTATGCATGGCGGTCACGCAGATATTCCTGTTTAGGCTGACAAAGCTGGTGAGCGGGCGGGATATCACCGCACTGACGGTATGCGGTCTTTACGGCGCAGGCAAGGGCGCTTTGTCTACCATACTGTTTTTAAGGCAATACTGCTTTATGACGATGCTGATAACGATGTTCTACTACTTCAGCGCCAGGATGTTAAAAAGCTTTGACAAGGAAAAAGGCTTCGACATAAAGAGGAACGTCCCGCCTGCCGCTGTTACAGCTTTCCTGCTGTTTTTCACCAACTATACCATGTGCATGATATGCGGAGCATTCACCGCGTTCCTGTGCATATACATGATATGCCGCAAAAGGATAAAGCAGATGTTCGCATACGGCTTGTCGATGACGGCGGCGCTGGGGGCTTTTCTTGCGGCATACCCTTATGTCATCACTCATACTCTTAATTACAAAGGTGCTTTCGACCCGAAGGACTATAAGCTGGATTATCCTGCACGTCTGCGCTATCTGCTGGGCGGCGGCGGGCTGCTGAGGCTGACGCTGGGTATAAGAGTATCCATTTTCAAGAGCTATTCGGGTGACTATATCATCGGTACAGTGCTGATACTGGCTGTGCTGTGTGTACCGCTGTGCTTTCTTTTCAGAAAAGAGACATGGTTCATCGAGAATAGGGACAGGCTGTTTGCGCTGATAAAGCGTTCTTCCGGCAAATTTGTCGGATATATGAAGAACAGCAGCTGGTTCATACCTGTGATGGCGGCGGCAAATCTGGTATTTGTGCTGATACTGCCGAGTATAAGCGATATTATCGATATGGGTACTTATGTTGTAAGGTATGTGTTCATCGTGATGCCCGCGCTGTGTCTTACAGCGGTGACTGCCGCTGATACGGTGCTTTCGGGGCTGCGGCTGAAAAAGAAAGAGCTGACAACACTGCTGCTGGCGGCAGGAGTGCTGATCAGGGTCAATGTGTGCGAGACTTCGCCAATGGAAACGATGCATTCAAAGCATTACACCGACCTTGCAAAGGTCTCTGCGGGCAGGAACGTGGTGTTGTTCCCCTCAAGGAGCGATGGCAATGTCTGGCAGATACAGTGCTTCCCCTCTTACCTGCGGGACGCGAACAGCGTGTTCATAACAAGCACGGGCGATGACAAGTCATTCCCCGAAAAAACTGACGGCAGAAAAGTCGATCTTGTGATACTGCCCGTTGATGATCTTATACCCGACGGCGAGTGGTATGACAGATGTGTGGAGGAAGAACCTATCATCCGTGAGGAAAAGGAATCAGGCTGGCAGGTATATATGGAAGGAGATACGGATGTACAGTATCCCGATGACTATGTATTCGGTGAGGACCAGCTGGAGATAATAGATAAAGACGGCAAAGCAAAGCTGCTGTATGTGCTTAATATGCAGACCGAGCACTATGCGGTGATAAGCCTTGACTAAGCTTTCTATACGATAACGGAGTTGATATTATGCCTATAAACGAGATAATCATAAAAGGCGCAAAGGAGCATAACCTGAAAAATATTGATCTCACCATCCCCCGCGACAAGCTGATAGTCATGACGGGACTTTCGGGATCGGGGAAAAGCTCCCTTGCATTCGATACGATATACGCCGACGGACAGCGCCGCTATGTGGAGTCGCTGTCCTCTTATGCGCGTATGTTTTTGGGTCAGATGGATAAGCCCGATGTTGAAAGCATCGAGGGGCTTTCTCCCGCTATATCCATAGACCAGAAGACCACCTCCAAAAACCCCCGCTCCACAGTGGGCACGGTGACGGAGATATATGATTATCTGCGTCTGCTTTATGCGAGGATAGGTGTGCCCCACTGTCCTGTATGCGGACGTGAGATCAAACAGCAGACCGTCGATCAGATAGCAGATCAGCTGATGTCGCTGAAAGAGGGCACCAAGATACAGCTGCTCGCACCGATAGTGCGCGGCAGGAAAGGTACCCATCAGAAGGAGTTCGAGCAGGCGAAGAAGTCAGGATACGTCCGCGTGAGGGTGGATGGCATGACCTATGATCTTTCCGAGAGCATCGAGCTTGAAAAGAACAAGAAGCACACCATCGAGATAGTGGTGGACAGACTGGTGATAAAGGAAAGCATACGTTCAAGGCTGACGGACAGTATTGAGACTGTATCCGCACTGACTGGCGGACTGGTGACGGCGGATGTCATCGGCGGTGAGGAGATGAGCTTTTCACAAAGCTATGCCTGCCCCGAACACGGGGTATCCATAGGCGAGCTGGCACCGAGGATGTTCTCCTTCAACAACCCCTACGGTGCCTGCGAGAAGTGTACGGGATTGGGCGTATTCAAAAAGATAGACCCCGACCTCATCGTACCCAACAAGAACCTTTCTATAACCGAGGGCGCTATCAAGGCGAGCGGCTGGAACTCGCTGGATGATACTTCTGTGGCGATGATGTACTTCAAGGCCATATCCGATGAATATAACGTACCTCTGGACAAGCCCGTCAGCGAACTCACGGAGGAACAGCTTGGTCTGTTCCTGTACGGCACAGGAGACAAGAAGCTGCATCTTTCACGCGGCAATAAGTTTTACAAGGCTGAGTACGATTCCGCCTTTGAGGGCATAATCCCCAATCTGGAAAGGCGCTACAAGGAGACTTCCAGCGAGTGGTCAAAGGCTGATATCGAAGCCAACATGACCGAAGAAGACTGTCCTGCCTGCAAAGGAAAAAGACTGCGCCCCGAAAGTCTCAGCGTGACTGTGGGCGGACTGAATATCGCGGAGCTCTGCGACAAGTCGGTAGTGGGAGTGCTGGAATTCCTCGAAAATACGGAGCTTTCCGAGCGCGAGAAGCTGATAGGCGAGCGCATAATCAAGGAGATAAAGGACAGGCTGGGATTTCTTGCCAGCGTGGGACTGGAATACCTGACACTGTCACGTTCGGCGGGCACGCTTTCGGGCGGCGAGAGCCAGCGTATACGCCTTGCCACCCAGATAGGCTCGTCCCTTGTGGGCGTGCTGTATATCCTCGATGAGCCGTCCATAGGGCTCCACCAAAGGGACAATGACAAGCTGATAGCCACCCTCAAACGCCTGCGCGACTTGGGAAATACGCTGATAGTCGTGGAGCATGACGAAGACACCATGTATGCGGCTGACCACATCGTGGATATAGGTCCCGGTGCGGGCATACACGGCGGAGAAGTCGTGGCACAGGGCACGGTGGAGGATATCAAGGCGTGCGAGAGGTCTATGACAGGACAGTACCTCAGCGGCAGAAGAAAGATACCCGTCCCCACCGAAAGGCGCAGCGGGAACGGCAAATACCTCACCATCAAAGGTGCAAGGCAGAACAATCTGAAAGATATCACCGTGAAGATTCCGCTGGGAACGTTCACCTGCGTTACGGGAGTATCGGGCAGCGGCAAGAGCTCGCTGGTGAACGAGATAATCTACAAGCATCTGGCGGGCAAGCTGAACCGCGCCAAGATAAGGGCGGGAGAATTCGACAAGATGGAGGGCGTGTCCTATCTTGACAAGGTCATAAATATCGACCAGTCCCCCATCGGCAGAACTCCGCGTTCAAATCCTGCTACCTATACAGGCGTATTCACCGATATCCGCGAGCTTTTCGCACAGACACAGGATGCCAAGATGAAGGGCTACAACGCGGGACGTTTTTCCTTCAATGTAAAGGGCGGGCGCTGTGAAGCCTGCGAGGGCGACGGTATAATCAAGATCGAGATGCACTTCCTGCCCGATGTTTATGTACCCTGCGAGGTCTGCGGAGGAAAGAGGTACAACCGCGAGACGCTGGAAGTCAAATACAAGGGCAAAAGCATATACGACGTGCTGGAAATGACAGTCGAGGAGGGCGTACAGTTCTTCACGAATATGCCTAAGATACAGCGCAAACTGCAGACCCTCTACGAAGTGGGGCTGGGATATGTGAAGATAGGTCAGCCTGCCACAACTCTTTCGGGCGGTGAAGCACAGCGCGTAAAGCTGGCGACAGAACTGGCAAAGCGTGCGACGGGACGCACCATATATATCCTTGATGAGCCTACCACAGGTCTGCACACAGCGGACGTACACAAGCTGATAGAGGTGCTGCAAAGGCTGGCAGACGCGGGCAACACGGTGCTGGTCATCGAGCATAATCTCGATGTGATAAAGACTGCCGACCATATCATTGATCTGGGACCCGAAGGCGGCGACAAGGGCGGCACGATCGTATGCACGGGCACCCCCGAGGATATAGCGGCTTGCGAGGAGAGCTACACAGGAAAATACCTTCGCAAATTCATAACTCATAATTCATAATGGTTTGGCACCTGCGGTTCCCGCAGGTGCTTTTTTGCGGCAAAAACAGAGTATCCCCACCCAAAAGAGTCAAAAAGGAGCCAATGTCATTAAATTGACATTGGCTCCGCAGTACGCAGGTCAGATCAGCTTTGAACGCATATACATCAGCAGCTTTTTTTCACGCCTTGATACCTGCACCTGCGTCATGCCCAGTATTTCGGCTGCGGCGGTCTGGGTCATGCCGCGGAAGTACCGCAGTTCTATCAGTCGTCTGTCCTCTTCTGTCAGTTCGGAAAGCACCTGCCGAAGGGCAAGGCGGTCGGTTATATCTTCGTCGGGGGCGGGAGCGGGCAGATCTGCCTGACTTCCGTCGTCCTCATCGCCCATAGTAAGGCTTACTGCGGGCTGTGCCGCGTTGAGGGCTTCTATCACATCGTCGGGGTCGGCTTCCACCAGTATGGCTAGTTCTTCAACAGTGGGTTCTCTGCCCTCACGGTGAGCAAAATCCTGTCCCGCGCGGGTCAGTTTCAGCGAAAGCTCTTTCAGGCTGCGGGAGACCTTGACGGTGCCGCCGTCGCGGAAAAGCCGCTTTATCTCCCCGAGTATAACAGGTACGGCGTAGGTGGAGAACTTCACTCCACGTTCGCTGTCAAATGCCTTTGAAGCCTTTACCAGCCCCATGCAGCCTGCGCTGTAAAGGTCGTCGTACTCTATCCCGCGCCCGCGAAAACGGTTGGCGCAAAGGTGTACCAGCCCGAGATTATCTTCGGGGAGACTGCTCTCAGCGATGCTCATAGGCGCTGTTTGCCCTGAACGGTACGTTCAAGCAGGACGGTGGTGCCTTTGCCGGGTCTGCTTTTTACCCGCACTCTTTCCATAAAGGTCGCCATTATCGTAAATCCCAGTCCTGCGCGTTCCTCTTCGGGTGAAGAGGTATACAGCGGGGTCATGGCTTTTTCTATGTCCTCCATGCCGCAGCCCTTGTCCTGTATCTTTATGGTTATCCTGCCGCCGCCGAATATCCTCACCTGCATCGAAACCTCGCCCTTGGTTTCGCGGTAGCCGTGAACTATCGCATTTGTCACCGCTTCCGAGACAGCGGTCTTGATATCCGAAAGCTCCGCGATGTTCGGATCAAGCTGTGACAGAAAACCGCTCACCGCCAGCCTTGCGAAGCGCTCGTTCTCCGAAAGCGCGGGGAAACTCACGGACATTTCGTTAATTGGTCTGACCGCTTGTCTGCTCAATTCTTTCAGCCTCCTTTGCATAGTCTTCTGCGGGTAAAAGGTCGTCAAGGGTATCGGATATGGGCGCGAGCCTGTCAACGCCTGCCAGCCGAAGTACCTTTTTTATGTATACGGGCGGTCTTGCCACCGTCACACTGCCGCCCCGCTCGTTCATCAGCTTGTATCTGCCCATGATGAGCCCTATCCCCGAGCTGTCCATAAATGTAACCCCCGAAAAGTCTATCACCAGGCGGCGGGGGCGCTTTTCGGTTATCTCGCGGTCTATCTCACAGCGCATCAGTCTGGCGGTGTGGTGGTCAAGTTCCCCCGAAAGCAGGGCTACCGTCACGCCCTGTACGGTCTTTAGTTCAGTCAAATCTATCTTCCTCCTTTGCCCTTTGCGGGCTGTGTCTTGTGCAGTATCGGGGCGGGCGCAGGCTCGTCCGCATACTGCATTTTCTTCTGTTGATATGATATCACTTCGGCGGCGGAAAATTTGTCAAAACATGGCAGTGTCACACAAAACTGCTGCGGCATAGTATGTTGACGGAGGGAGACCTCTATCCAGATATAAGAAACGGAGATGATGATAATGGACAGAACGGAAAAGGATATTCTCGGCATGATATTCGATACAGACAGCGGTGAAAGCTGCCCCGTGCAGATGACGCCCATGCCCAAAACGCTGTCGCTGGCGATGGCTTATGTGCCCTTTCAGCCCTGGGAGGACCCCTACGAGGATGATGTGGCGCTTTCACGCGGGACTGTTTTCCCGTGCCTTGACAAGCCGTTCATAGGAGAGGAGGCTGTTAAGAATGCCCGTACTGAATGACAAGCAGAAGCTGCTGCGCCGCTTACAGCAGAGCTGTTTTGCACTGGCGGAAGCTAATCTCTACCTTGACAGTCACCCGACCTGTCAGATGGGGCTGGAGTATTTCAGAAAGCACAAGGCGGAAAAGGATGCTATTGAAAAGGAATACACCGAGAAATACGGCCATCTGACGGCGGTACAGTCGGAGGGCACAAAGAAATGGGAATGGGTACAGCATCCCTTCCCTTGGGAAAGGGGTGAGAACTGATGTGGCAGTATGAAAAGAAATTGCAGTATCCCGTAAACATCAAGGAACCAAATCCCGCCCTCGCTAAGGTGATAGTGAGCCAGCTGGGCGGTCCTGACGGGGAGCTCGGTGCATCCCTGCGGTATCTGAACCAGCGCTACGCCGCGCCGTGCAGGGAGGTACAGGCGATGCTTACGGATATAGGCACCGAAGAACTGGCACACATGGAAATGATCAGCGCTATCATATACCAGCTGACTCGCGGGCTTTCCATGAAGGAGATAAAGGAGAGCGGCTTTGACACCTATTTTGTCGATCATACCACAGGCGTGTACCCGATAGCCGCATCTGGAGTGCCCTTTACTGCGGATTATTTCCAAAGCAAGGGCGACCCTGTGACCGACCTCAATGAGGATCTGGCGGCGGAGCAGAAAGCACGCACCACCTATGACAATATCCTGCGCCTGACAGACGACCCCGACGTGCGCGAACCCATTAAGTTCCTGCGCGAGAGGGAGATAGTCCACTATCAGCGCTTCGGTGAGAGCCTGCGTCTCGTTACCGATATGCTGGACAGCAAGAATTTCTACGCATTCAACCCTTCCTTCGACAAAAAGTAGATAACAGCAGAAATACCTCCCCTGCGGTGATCTCCGTCGAGGAGGTATTTTACATAGACGCAAAAAAAACGAGCTGTCCGCACTGATTTGTGCGAACAGCCCGCCGTATATCATGTATTTGTTATTTGTGCCATTCTCCGTTCATGAACTCTGTCCTTGCGGTCAGCCATTCGGAGAGATAGTCCGCCGCTTCTTCATGTGTTTTGCATTTGCCTGCTTTGGGCGAAAGCTCGCTTGCGATCTCCTCGTTGTGTACCAGATTGTCCCAGCGGGCGTAGTTCCGCTCGAAAGCGTCTTTCAGCTGAGTCTTGTCGTTCTCCACCGTGTTTACGGCATCGGTGAACACGCCCGAATCGTATGCGGCTGTCCACTTTTCCTTTATTATATCTTGGAACCAGTCCTCATACATCAGCACAGCCAGCCAGGGATTTATAGTCTCGTACATTCCGTTGCCCTGAGGGCCTCCGTTGACATCGGGGACTATATTCGCCGCATAGTAGCCCGTGCCGTCAGCACACCTGTCCTTGTTGCCCAGTCCCGAATCGAAATCCCAGGGAGCTTCAAAGGTCAGCTTTTTGTCGCCTCCCTCACCGAAATCCGCATCCATGAAAAAGCTGGACCAGTAAATATCAGCATCGCAGGTCATCTCGCTGATTATGTACATATCCGCCAGCGACTCCACGTTCACTACCTTTTCCACAGCTTCCTGCGGGGTCAGCTTTTTGGATCTGCTTATCTTTGAATAGCTGTCGTTGAACTCCCACGCCTCGTTGTCGTAGGCGGCGTGATACATTATGTCGTATACGCCGTTGGTGAAGTTCTCGATGAAGTCGTGCTGCTCCTCACAGTTTATATCGCTCTTTATGGACATCCCGATCTCCTTCTTGGGATCCCACATACCGCTGCCCAGTACCTTCATCGTTTTGCCGCTGCCGTCATTGCCGTCGTAGGGCTTGAGGGGTGCGTTGCCGTTGTACTTCATCTTGAACTGGTGCAGATCGTCCTCGTTGTAGAAGTATCCGTCAAACTCCATGAAATAGCCTATATCCGTGCCCGTGTAGTTATCTTCGGGCTTGGTTATATCTACCCTGTCACTGCTTACCTCCTGCTGCTCGCAAAGCAGGTAAACGCCCCAGTATTCGCCATTTATGATAACATCGACAAGCTCCGCATCCGAAGCATACAGCCCGTCCTCATCCAGTATCGCCCTTGACATCTGCAAAGCCGCCTTGTCGCGCAGCATGGAGCCGTCCTTGTATTCAGCCAGCAGCAGCCAGTTCTTCTTTTCTGCTCCGTCGTTCAGCCCGAAAACGGACTGCTTGTCATCGAACTTTATGCGCAAAGGCTTTTTGTCATAGGTGGTCGTCCAGTTGCCGCGCACCTTGACACTTGCGGTGAGTACGTCGCTGACGGGCTTTGCTTCCTCGTCATAAAGGGTAACGGTGCATTCCTTAGCGAACGGCTCGGGGGGCATGACATAGCCGGGGGTCCAGCTTGCTATCTGTTCGGACACATGGAGCGCCACAGGTTCGGTCACGAATTCCATCGCGCCCTTCTGTCCGCAGTCATCTGTCTCTATCGAGATAGTCTTTATGCCCGCAGTCGGTTCTGTGTCGGCTGTCGGTGCATCCACGCTGTTGTCATCATCTCCCGAAGACTTGGCTTTCTTGTCGGAAGATGACTTCTTTCCGCCGTTATCCTCCGAAGCGCTGTCTGAAGTTTTGTTTGCGCCGCCCGCAGAACTGTCACCCGCGCAGCCTGCTGCCGCAAATACCATTATCACAGCCGCCGCTGCACACATTATTCTTCTCATTGTTTGACCTCCTTTTTTGTTCGGCTAATACCCGTCCGTCTTCAAAGTTTCTCCCACAGCTTGCAGCGCCCGCGCTTCCCGCATTCTCGCAGCACGCCCGCCGCACGGAGAGTGCCGATACATTTGCGCGCAGTCTCGGCATTTATCCTGCACAGCTTTGCCATCTCCGCCGCCGTGAATTTGTCGGGAAGACCCTCGGGCAGCAGTGCGGCATAATCCTCCGCTCCGTGAAGTACGGGCTCGTCCGTTATGGAAAGCGGCAGCTTGTCCAGCTTTTTAGCCCGCTTGTACCGTCCCGCCGCAGGCAGCCTTGTTTCCTCCACCGTCAGCAGCGGCAGTCTCACCGTGAGGTTTTCGTCCGTCAGGTGCCCTCGTATGCTGTAAAGCTCTGCTATCCCGTGCCATACCCCCATTTTTTTCGGGGACTTCCGCCGCGAAAGCAGTTCGCCGCTGTCGGGGTCTATGGTCAGCAGATACTTTTCCTGCTCAACGGGGTATACCACCGTCACCCTGCAAAGGGGCAGCAGTGCCGTCAGCTTGCGGTCAAGGCGGTAAAGCGCCCTCGTCTGTATCTCTACTATGCCGTCCTCGCACACAACATCCGCCACAAAGCCGCCCACAGCGATCTCCTTGCTCTCATCTCCGCCGCCGTAGTATTCTTTAAGTACAGCATGGACTGTCTTTTCTCCCAGCGTGCCTATCCCCGAACGGACACGGTCGCCCGTGATCTTTTTACGCGCCTGCTCGAATGCCGCTCTATCCATACTTTGCGCCCTCGCATATCATTTTGCGGTATGCACCCGGTGCTGTGCCTGTGCGCTCCTTGAAACGGTGCATGAAGCACACCTCGTTCTCATACCCGCAAAGGTTGGCGATCTCTCGCACTGTCAGCGCCGTGGACGACAGATAATACTGTGCTGTCCTTATCTTTGCCGAAAGCAGATCCTCATAGCAGCTGACCCCGAAACGCCCGCGATAAAGCTGCTGAAAATGCGAAGGGCTCAGGCTGACACGCTCCGCCAGCTGTGCCACTGATGTGAACTGTCCGGGATTTGAGTATATATCCGCCCGCAGTCCGTCCAGCAGTTCCGCATGAGGGTTCAGCTGTGTGCTGTGCATCTCATCCGACTGCTCGGATACTTTCAGCAGCAGCAGTTTTATCAGCATAGATGAGTATTCATCCTTGTTTGGCGATGTGGAAAGCTGCTCGCGGCTGAGTATGCGCAGCAGTTCCTCCGCATCGCCTGCCCTGCGGGGGAAAAGCAGTCTGTCAAAAAGTATGCGGCTGTCAGCGTCGCCCTCCTCCATGCCGAAATGCAGAAAGTGATTGACATAGCTGCCGCATATCGCACGATAATACTGCGGGCTGCCTTCGCTGTATATGAACGCACTGTCAGGCGGGACAGTTATGCTGGCACCGTCAAGGGTCAGCAGTGCATCGGTCTTGAATATGATTAGTAAGCAGTCCCCCGAACCGCCTGGACGCTCTATTGAAAAATCCGCGCTGTGATGCATATCAAGTCCTATATTATGCAGTCTGAACATCTTTCCCGCCCCCTTTGTGTATGATACAAATCGTAGGATAAGTAAGTACAAAAATATTATACGTCATTGAACTTTATTTGTCAATATGTTATATTGAAATTACTGTAGCCGCACACTGTGCGGAAGAACGTGAAATACAAAAATACAGGAGGTATACCGACATGAAAAATTTTAAGATGCTTGTCAACGCCAATGACAAGACAGGTCATATCAACCGTGAGATATACGGACATTTCTCCGAGCATCTGGGAAGATGTATCTACGGAGGTATCTATGTGGGCGAGGATTCTTCCATACCCAATATACACGGTATCAGAAAGGATGTCATCGAGGCATTCAAGCAGATAAAGATGCCCGTACTGCGCTGGCCCGGCGGATGCTTTGCGGATGAATACCACTGGAAGGACGGCATAGGTGATAAGTCCACCAGGAAAAAGATGGTAAATACCAACTGGGGCGGTGTCGTTGAGGACAACAGCTTCGGTACCCACGAGTTTATGGAGCTTTGCGAACTGGTAGGCTGTGAGCCTTATATCTCGGGTAATGTGGGCAGCGGCAGTGTTCAGGAGATGGCTGAATGGATAGAGTATATGACCTTTGATGGCATATCCCCTATGGCTGAACTGAGAAGAAAGAACGGCAGAGAAAAGCCCTGGAAGCTGAAATACTTCGGCATAGGCAACGAGAACTGGGGCTGCGGCGGAAATATGCGTCCCGAGTACTATCTCGACCAGTACAGGCAGTACCAGAGCTACTGCAAGAATTACAGCGGCAATGAGCTCTACAAGGTAGCCTGTGGTCCCGGAGGCGGCGGAGAGGACTGGCACAACTGGACACAGGTGCTGATGAAGAACCTCAATCCCGACCAGGTAAAGGGCATATCCTTCCATGCATACAACGTGCCCAACTGGGTAGACAAGGGCTCTTCCACCGAATTTGATGCCAATGATTATTATACCATACTCAACCTTGCGAACTACGTTGACGTTATGCTGACCCGTCACACCGAGATAATGAACCGCTACGACCCCGATAACAAGATAGGTCTTATCATGGACGAATGGGGCAACTGGTTCAATGTGGAGCCGGGCACAAATCCCGGATTTCTCTATCAGCAGAACACCATGCGTGATGCTATCGTTGCGGCAATGCAGCTGAATATATTCAACCGCCACTGCAAGCGCGTAGTCATGGCAAATATCGCACAGGTAGTCAACGTGCTGCAGGCGATAATCCTCACCGAAGGCGAAAAACTGATAAAGACCCCCACATACCATGTATTCGATATGTTCAAGGCACATCAGGATGCTGAATGTGTATACTGCCACACCGATAATGTGAACTGCTGTGAGGGCAAGTGGGTGCCCATGATATCCTCCTCCGCTTCCGTAAAGGACGGCGTGATGACCATAACTCTCGCAAACTGCTCGATGGATGAGGATGCGGAGATGAGCTGTGATATCTGCAACTTTGATGCAAAGGAAGCAGCAGCGAACATACTCACAGGCGATGTTCATGCGCACAACACATTTGATGAACCGGAAAAGGTAGTCATCAAGCCCTGCGATGTCAAGCTGGATGGCGGCAAGCTGACAGTATCACTGCCTGCCTGCTCGGTAGTAGAGATAACTCTGAAATAACCCTAAAATAACTTCATATACCCAAAAAAACACCTCTGCAAATCCCGTGCAGAGGTGTTTTTGTCAGCTTTCCGTTTTTTTCGCCCCGATAAGTCCTGCTGTGTCGGGCAGTCTGGGCAGCTTGGGGAGCTCTTTGTCGGCAAGCTCCTCCTCAAGCCCCGATATAAGAGCCTTTTTGCCGTAGGTCGCCAGCTGGGAGAGGGCTTTTTTGGCGGCGGCACGCTTTTCGGCAGGCAGCTTTTTCAGCGCTTTGAGTATAGCCGCAAAGGACTTGCGCTTGTTGCTGTTTATCTCGTTTATCGTTTCGCTCTCCGCGGCCTCCAGCACCGTGAATACCGCTTCCACGAAGCTTTGCCGTTCGCTTTCGTCCAGTGAGGATACCCAGCCCGTCATCGTCTTGTTGATGAGTACACCCAGTTTTGAAAGCTCCTCCGCGTAGTCGAAGCTGTTTCGCGTCACCTGCCATGTGAAGGCGAGATGCTGCATTATGCCGCCCGCACTGCTTTTTACTATGCGCGGTTCCGCACTGCCCGAAAGCAGCTGTCCCACCAGCGAGGACTGTGGTATCATGCTGAATATCTTCTTTGTGACAGACAGGTACTCCTCCGAAGCAGCCACTTCCTCCACAAAGCCGGGACTGTCAAAGGCGAACACTGCCCTTATGCGCTTTTTTATGCTGCCATCGCAGAATGCCGCCGCGTATACCCCGAGATTTCCGCCTTTGGAGTGCCCGCCGAAGACCAGCACATCATCACCGCCGCCGAAATTCTCTGTGATGTAGTCCACCGCCATACGCTGTGAAGCGGTCTCCTGCATGAAGCTGATATTGCAGTCCTCTTTCCAGCCCGTGATGGTGCTGTCCGTCCCGCGAAAAGCCACAAAGGTGAATTTATCGAAGATAAAGGTCATTGCTGCGAACTGCAAGTCCTTTGCAGGGTCGATATGGTTTACATATCCTGTCAGCTTCATGCTGTCAAATCTGCGTGAATCAGCCAGCTTGTTCATCAGCTGGATATCCTGCTCAAAGCTGACTATACGTTTCTCGGCGGGTACCTTGTCAGCATCAAAGCGGCTGCGCATCTCCGATATGCTTATACTTTCGGTAATATCCGCAGGCACTATGCCCTCAGCGGGGAAATAGCTAAGCTCCGCCAGTATCAGAGCGTCCACCTCATTGAACGGTGCCGCCGAAAACGGCAGGTCGCCCCTCCAGTCCAGATAATCCAGGATATTTGCCATATTTGTCACCTCCGTCAAAAGATGCTTTATCTCTCTTCAGTATACAAAGACCGACCGCAGAGCGATGCCTGCGATCGGTCGTATTTTCTGTCAGACCTTCAGCGACTTCACCGCTGCTGTTCTATCCTGTGCCCCGAATATATACGAGCCTGAGACCATAACGTCCGCACCCGCTTCGCGGCAGTACTTCACCGTAGTGCCGTTGATGCCACCATCCACTTCTATGCGGACATCCTTTTTGCCCATGCTGTCCAGCAGATAGCGTATCTCGCTGATCTTTTCAAGGGTATCGGGCATGAATTTCTGTCCGCCGAAGCCGGGATCGACCGTCATGACCAGCACCAGATCCACGCTTTCAAGGAAAGGCTTCACCGCCGATACAGGGGTAGCGGGCTTCAGGGATATACCCGCACTTATACCGTGAGAATGTATCCTGTCGATTACTGACTGCGGGTCGCCTGCAGCCTCCACATGGAACGTGATATTATCCGAGCCCAGCTGTGCATAATCATCGATATATCTTATGGGATCGTTTATCATAAGGTGAGTGTCCAGCGGGACAGAAGCCGCCTTTTTTATGCATTTCAACACAGGGGTACCAAAGCTGATATTGTTAACAAAGGCGCCGTCCATCACATCACAGTGAAGCCAGTCAGCACCTGCTTGTTCAATGCTTTTTATCTCACTGCTGAGGTCTGCCAGATCACACCCGAGCAGAGAAGCCGAAACAAGACTATACATATAAACACCGACCTTTTGCAAATATTATTCACCTATAATTATATACCGACCTCAGCGATATGTCAAGCGCCGAAAAATGTTGGATATATGAACGAATATTGCTATGGTATATATTATTTCCTTATCTGACCGTTTCCTGTAACGATATACTTGGTCGTGGTCATCTCGCGCAGTCCCATAGGACCTCTTGCGTGGAGCTTCTGTGTGGATATACCCAGCTCTGCGCCCAGTCCGAACATCTCGCCGTCGGTAAAGCGTGTGGATACATTAACGTATACCGCTGCCGCATCTATGCGCTTCTTGAATTCCTCTGCCGCGAAAAGGCTCTCGGTAACGATGCACTCGGAATGACCTGTGCTGTACTTTGTGATATGCTCGATAGCCTCCGCAAGATCATCAACTACCTTGATAGCTATGATATAATCCAGAAACTCGGTAGCATAGTCGTCCTCATCGGCGGGCATCACACAGTCGCCCAGTATCTGTCTGGTCATCTCACAGCCGCGTATCTCCACCTTGTGCTCGTCAAGGCGCTTTTTCAGCTTGGGCAGGAACTTTTCAGCCACATCGCGGTGAACAAGACAGCTCTCCACAGCGTTGCATACAGAGGGTCTCTGAGTCTTACCGTTGTCAACGATATCCACAGCCATATTAAGGTCAGCGGAAGCGTCAACGTATACATGACAGTTGCCGGTGCCTGTCTCGATAACGGGTACAGTAGCAGTCTGAACGACAGCCTTTATCAGCTGTGCGCCGCCGCGGGGAACGAGGATATCTATATAGTCGTTGGCAGTCATCATATCATGTGCGATGCCGCGGTCGGTGTCCTCTACCAGCTGTATGATATCGGGGTCAAATCCCGCTCTCTTCACAGCGGTGCGCATAAGGTCTGCAAGGCACTTGTTGGAGTTTATAGCTTCCTTGCCGCCGCGAAGTATCACAGCATTTCCGCTTTTTAGGCTGAGTATAGCCGCATCAACGGTAACGTTCGGACGAGCCTCGTATATCATTCCCACAACGCCCATTGGTACGCGGACACGCTCGATCTTCATGCCGTTGGGTCTGGTGCTGCCGTCAACCACCTCGCCTACGGGATCGGGATACTTTGCAAGGGCTTCGCAGGCATTAGCCATACCCTCTATCCTTGCATCGTTCAGTGCAAGTCTGTCCAGCAGAGATTCGGTCATCTTCCTTGCTCTGCCGTTTTCGAGATCGACCGCATTAGCTGCCATGATCTCCTTTTTGCTGCTGCGGAGGATATGTGCGATCTCCAGCAGCGCGTCGTTCTTCATGTCTGTGGAAGCAAAAGCAATGGTGCCTTTCGCAGCCTTTGCCTTCTGTCCCAGTGTATCGATATAACCCATAATTAACGCTCCTTTCAAGCATCTGTTACTATTATATATTATTCCTCAGCGATAGCCGTAAATACAGTATACGCCGTCATTTTCCTCATAAGGTATGGAATACTTTTCCAGTATTTTCCTAAGCTCCCTGCCCGCATCTATGATCTCGGGCTCGATAAGTCTGCCGCGCTCCTTGCGGGCGCATGGTCGTATCCTCAGCCATTCCACCGCGAAAGCCCCGTTGAACAGTCCCTCATAAACGTAGGCTTCATGCCAGCCATGTTCCTCAGCACAGGGAGAATCGTCCGTCAGGAATTTCACCGTGAACGGCGGCGGGAAGGGCATCTCATTCATCATGGCATCCCGAAGTTCAGCCCATTTTGTATCGTTCATGCAGCTGCACAGCCTGCGTTCACGGACTATATCCGCTATCCTGCTTTTCAGCTTTTGGGTGCTGTCTGCCATTATGATACCTCCTTACCCGAAATATAGTAAACGACATTAGAAATTGCACTTTGAGAACGAGTAAAAGTCCGATATATGCTTTTGCGAAGTTCGCAAAGTAGCAATTTCATTGTCGGTTAATATACTTCACCATAAAATACTTGTCCAGTGCGGGGTCTTTGCGGCTCTTTCTTATGAACTCGGTGGTGAAGCCGCATTTTTCGTAAAATCCCGCCGCCTGAAATCTGTGGGTGGTAAGGCTGATATGATCGAACCTGCCGCCCGCAAAGTGTTCTTCCACCGCTTTAATCAGCGCTGTGCCAATGTCTCTGCCGCGATATTCCTCCGAAACTATCAGTTCGCTTATATAGACCTCGTCAAAATAAGCGTACCCCTGCACCACACCGACTGCCTTGCCATTTTCTTTTGCGGCAAACACAAAGCCGCAGTATCCGCATTCTATCCCGTGAGCGGCTGAATGTTCAGCAAAGCTGCGCCCCGCGAATTCATCCAGTTCATCGTCAGCTTCTCCGATGTAAACTATCTCCGCCATTATTCTTCGATGATATCGCTGTCGCTGCTCTCGTCGTTGACGGGTGCTTTCTTTTCGGGCAGCGCACCCTTTGCCTTGAACCTCGTGCCCAGACTGCCTGTCTCAAACAGATAGTAGAGGTTGTCGGGGTTCTTGCCGTTGAGTATGATCATATCTATGCCGCTGTTCACAGCGATCTCTGCGGCGTTTATCTTGGTGCGCATACCGCCTGTGCCCATCGAAGTGCCCGCACCTCCCGCGAGAGCGCGTATATTGTCATCTATCTCCTCCACAACGGGTATCAGCTTCGCATCGGGGTCAAGGCGGGGGTCGTAGTCGTAAAGTCCGTCTATATCCGACATGATTATCAGCAGGTCTGCCTTAGCTATCTTCGCCACCGTTGCAGCCAGCGAATCGTTCTCGCCCATTTCAAGTTCCAGCTCATCGATAGCCACCGTGTCGTTCTCGTTTACTATGGGGATAACTCCCAGCTGTATAACTTTTTCCAGTGCATTCTGCACGTTCTGGCGCCTGTCCTCAAGCAGCACGAACTTTGTCAGCAGGAACTGAGCCACATTAAGGCTGTATTCCGCGAACAGCTTGTCGTAAAGATACATCAGCTCGCACTGACCCACTGCCGCACACGCCTGCTTTGTGGGCGTATCCTTCGGGCGCACGGGAAGACCTATCTTCGACATACCCAGTCCGATGGCACCGCTGGATACCAGTATTATCTCATGCCCCGCGTTCTGGAGATCTGCAAGGTTCTTTACCAGCCCCTCAACGCGCCTTATGTTCAGCCTTCCCGTGCGGTGTGTCAGCGTAGAAGTGCCGACCTTTATTACTACCCTTTTTTTATCCTTCAAATATGACATTCCTATTTACCTCTTTCCTTACTTCCCGAATTATCCTCTGCTTACCCAAGTATCTCCGCCAGATTTTCATACATGAACTCCTGCGCTGTACGCGGGAATACCACTGCGGTATACGACCTGTTCAGCGAGGATACCTTTTCTCTTTCGACTATCCCCGCTTCCTCCGAAAGTATCGTTGCCGCCAGACGCTTCTGTCCGTTCTCGATACGTTCGGTCAGATAGTTCTCATTTATCAGCCAGCGCTTCATGGCTTCCACTACAGGCTTTTTATCGGCGCTCACACCCAGCTGTGTGAGTATCTCGTCCCCCAGCTGATTGAGTGAAAGCTCCGCATCCGTGCCCTGTAGGCTCTCCGCGCCGTTTTTAATTATCTCATCAAGTGATGCCCCGCTGTCCGCCGTACTGTCGGACCTATCCTTTTTATCGGGGTTCTCACGAAGATATTTCTGTATCTCCGCCGTGAAGTAGGAACCGTACCTTTCCTGCTTCACCTTGCCCACACCCGGCACTTCCAGAAAAGCGCTCTGTGTCACGGGCATGAGTACGCACATCTCCCGCAGTGCGGCATCGTTGAATACTATGTACGCAGGTACCGATATCTCTGCCGCCAGCTTTGCACGCAGTGTGCGCAGCCTTTCAAAAAGTTCGCGGTCAAATGCGGTTATGCCGCCCTGTTTTCTCTCCGCTGTGCGCTTCTGCGCCTGCCTTTTAACGGTCTTGGGCATACGCATCATTACCTTGCCGCCCTGCATCAGCACCTCTGCGGACTTCCTTGTCAGCACCAGCGTGCTGTGTTCGCCTTCGGTGAGATAGCCTTCCGCCTGCAAAAAGCGTATTATCGAGCGTATGCGCACCGTAGTATCGCCTTTCATTATACCGTAGGTGGAGAGGGTCTGCAAGTCGAATTTTTTGATCTTCTCCGTTTCGGAACCCGTCAGTATCGAGGATATCACCACCGCGCCGAAACGCAGGTTCCTCTGATGCAGGCGGTACACGCAGGAAAGTATCTTCTGCGCTTCCAGCGTAATATCCGTCAGTTCCGTTTCACCCAGACAGTTGGAGCAGTTGCCGCAGTTACACTGCCGCTTTTCCCCGAAATAGTCCAGTATGAACTGCCGCAGACAGTTTCCCGTGTTGCAGTAGTCTGACATTTTCTGTAATTTTTGCAGGTCGCGCCTGCGCACCTGTTCCAGCATATCGCCGTCAAGCTCGTTGTTGTCGGCGGAATTGTTTATCAGGTATTTATTGGTAACAGTATCCGCCGCACTGTATAAAAGTATACATTTAGCCTCACTGCCGTCGCGTCCCGCACGTCCTGCTTCCTGGTAATAATTTTCGAGGTTCTTGGGCATATTATAGTGCAGGACGAACCCGACGTTGGATTTGTCTATGCCCATGCCGAAAGCATTGGTAGCCGCTATCAGCGGGGTGCGGTCGAATATGAAATCATCCTGACTTGTTTTACGCTCCTCAGCGGTCATTCCCGCATGGTAGCGCCCGCAGGGGATGCCCTCATCGGTCAGCTTTGAACTTACTTCATCCACCGCCTTGCGGGTGGCGCAGTAGATTATCCCGCAGCTGCCCTTGTTTTCATCTATTATCGTCTTTGCCGCCGCGTACTTGTCGCGGGCGTGTATCACGCCGAAGTACAGATTTTTCCTGTCAAAGCCCGTAGTCACACAAAACGGGTCGCGAAGTTTCAGCAGTGCCGTTATGTCCTGCCTTACCTGTTCTGTTGCGGTGGCAGTGAATGCGCCGACGGTAGGTCGGTATGGCAGCTGTTCCAGGAATTCGGGTATACGGGTGTAGCTTGGGCGGAAATCATGTCCCCACTGGGATACGCAGTGTGCTTCGTCCACCGCCACCAGTGATATCCTGACAGTTCTTGCCAGCTCCATAAAGGATGGTGTACACAGTCTTTCGGGTGCGACGTATATCAGCTTGTACATACCTCTCATAGCATTGGACAGTGCAGCGTTGTACTGCTGCATCGTCAGCGAGGAGTTGAGGTATGCCGCCCTTATGCCCGATTGTATCAGGCTGTTCACCTGATCCTTCATCAGTGATATAAGCGGCGAGATGACAACGGTCATGCCTTCCAGCATAAGTGCGGGTATCTGGTAGCACATGGATTTTCCCGCACCGGTGGGCATGATGCCGACGGCATCGTGTCCGCACAGCAGGGCATCTATCAGCGGTGACTGTCCCTCGCGGAAGTCACTATGTCCGAAAAAATCCCGCAGTACACTGTATTTATCAGAAAAGTCGGTCATGACGTAATCAGCTCTTTCCAAAAATCGATACTATAAAATATACATTATCTATTATACCACGATTTGCAGAAAAAATCAACTGCAAATTCGACGTGAAAACGGAGGCAGACCATGTTGATAGTTATCATCCGCGCATTTATACTCTATTTTGTCATCATAGCCGCTGTGCGCCTTATGGGAAAGCGGCAGATAGGGGAGCTGCAGCCCTCCGAACTTGTGGTGACGATACTTCTGTCAAATATCGCCACCCTGCCCGTGGAGGATATAAGCATCCCCATGACAATGGGTATAGTGCCCATCTTCACCCTTGCGGTGATAGATGTGATAGTATCCTATATCTCCCTCCATTCACGCGGGCTGCGCAGGGCGGTCAGCGGTACGGCGAAGCTGCTGGTCACAAACGGCAAGATAGACCAGCACGCCATGCGGGAACTGCGCTTCACAACGGACGATCTTATGGCGGCACTGCGGGCGCAGCAGGTGTTCGATCTGGCGGACGTGCAGTTTGCGGTAGCAGAAACTACGGGTACGATCACCGTATGCCCGAAGAAAAGCGCATCGCCCCCCTCTGCTGCCGATCTGGGGCTGTCTCCCGAGGATACCGATCCGCCTGTAATGGTGATAAGCGACGGCGAGATATCCTATGCGGCACTGCGGCATCTCGGGCTTGATGAAAAGTGGGTGCGCAAGGTGGTGAAGGCGCGGGGCTGCGGGATAGACGGGGTATTCATCATGACGGCGGAAAGCGCATCAAAGTTCACGATAGTTAAAAAGGAGGATATGAAATGAAGCGGTTGTGTATAAGTATAGCCCTGCTGATAACGGTGATAGCGGGCGGTGTGTGGTCGTCGTATTATATAAGGCAGGCTGATATGCGCATACAGCAGCTGGGCTCGCAGATACGCGAAAAAGTCCTCTGCGGCGAGGGTGCCGCAGAGGACATAGATGCTTTATGCACATTGTGGGAAAAACACTGCCGTGTACTCGCCTTTATCGAAAACACAAACAGTATAGCGGATATCTCGGGGGAAATGTCGCGCCTGCCCGCCCTTGCCGATGCGGATCCACCCGAACTTGTCCGGCAGATAGATGTTATCTGCGCTCTCTGTGATCTGCTTTCCGAGCGTCAGCAGCCGCACCTGCGTTCGGTGCTGTAAAAGATGAGGTTTTTATTTGACTATCTCCGCATCCGTCACATACATTACCTCACATGAGCCGTCACCCATGTCCGTGCGCACAAGGCTGGTGTGCCACCATCTCTTGTCGCCTTTGCTGTTTTCCGCGTCCATATCTACAAGATAGCCTTTCAGCTTTACACGGTCGCCGCGCCTTATCCGCTTGATCTTTCGGCGCACCGAACCGTTTGCGGGGATGATGTGTGTATTGGCGGACTGCCTTGTGACATCGCTCTCGTCGCCCACAGGTGCCAGCTCCTCATAGCTGTCCACATTCCAGAAGTACCACCTGCCCGATTGCGACCAGTGAAAGTCGATCTTCGTGTTGTAAGCCGCCACATCGCCCCATGCCAGCGCCAGATCAACGGGCGCTAAGTAGCCCGTCAGTCCCGAGCTGTAATTCTTCTTGTGTACCACCAGTGCATCCGTCTCATACGCCGCGCGGTAGGTAAGTATGATATTGTAGCCGTCATGGTGCAGTTTTACAGTGCCCTCGGCTTCGGTCTGCACAGGTTCTTCAAGACCTGCCACCGCCCTGCGGCTGCCTCTGCTGTATACGAAATATCCCGCCAGTGCCGCACAGACAAGCAACAGTATGATCCTGAAAACGATCTTTCCCGCGTCGCTGCTTCTTCTCAATGCCGCACCTCCTGTCGGTTACATCATGCCCTCGGTCTGGTAAGGAAGCTCAATCACAAAGACCACTCCGCCCTCAAAGGGGTTATCTACGGTTATCTTTCCATCTGCAAGATCGACGATACGTTTTACCAGTGCCAGTCCCAGTCCGTTGCCCTCAGTTGCGCGGGAACGGTCGCCCTGATAGAACTTTTCAAATATCTTATCCTTTTTATCTGCGGGTATCTGCGGGCCGTTGTCCCATATCTTGCAGACTATGCCCGTGCTGCTGCGGAAAAGGTTCACCTTTATCTTGCCGTTCTGAGGCGTGAACTTTATGGCATTGTTGACTATGTTCTGCCATATCTGCCCCATAAGATCCTCATTGCCCACATAGAGTATATCCTCCAGGTCGATATCCATATCGATATCCTTTTTCGACCATTCGGGCTCCAGCATGAGTATGATCTTGCGTATCTGCTCGTCTATGCGGAAACGCTTCTTCTTGCCTATGGTGGTCTGATTTTCCAGCTTCGTCAGATTGAGTATATTTGACGATAGCTTGGAAAGCCGCGAAGTCTCGTCAATGATTATCTGTGTATACTCAGCCCTGTCCGCAGGGTCGAGTTCGGGATCCTGCAAAAGTTTTGCAAAGCCCTGTATCGAAGCCAGCGGAGTTTTGAACTCGTGGGATACATTGGATATAAAGTCGCCGCGCAGCGTTTCTATACCCGAAAGCTCCTGTGCCATTTTGTTGAAGTTGCGCTGCAAGAGTCCGTACTCGTCCGAACCGTTCTCCCGTACTCTTACCGAGAAATTGCCCCTTGCGACCTCAGAGGTAGCCATACTCAGGTCATGTATCGGCTGCAGCATGGTGCGTCCGACGATGGTGGTTATAATAGTACCCAGCAGTATGCTGGACATAAACGCAACTATCGTGACCAGATTAACTATCCAGAACACGTTCTCATTGTTGAAGGTATTTATCCTTACATAATTGCCGCATATCTTTGTTATCATCACCGCGCGTGGGACTATGCCTTCGGTGGTGATGGCGTAGCCTGTTTCTTCCAGCTCGGGCTTGAAGAACTCCACATCCTTGTTGTCCTTTGAAAGGGGTTCTATATCGTAGGATGAGGTGTTCAGCAGGCTGACTATCCTGTCATAGGAATAGCCTTCCTTCTCCAGATCCTGCACCGACATGGCGAAGTTGGTCATCTGTGCTTTTGCATTATCCTTCATCACGGGGCTGAATATCAGCAGCAGCACACTTATGGATATGCTGGCGGAGATGAACATAACGATGAAGAACATCATAGCCAGCTTGAACTGCATGGTCATCTTCTGCTGGGGCGGATGCTTCAGGTTCATCACGGAGTTGTTCATTTTTATGCTCACTGTTTTACCGCCTTGTATCCCAGACCTCTTACCGTAACTATCGAGAATGAATCAGCGCAGCCGCAGCGTTCGCGCAGGCGCTTGATATGTACATCCACAGTACGCTCGTCAACATCTTTGTCCATGCCCCACAGCTCGTCCAGCAGCTGGCGGCGGGTAAATATCTTGTTTGGATAGGAGAGCAGCTTGAACAGCAGTTTGAATTCCATCTGGGGTATAGTCTCGCCCGGCTCACCGTTGAAGGATACCGTCTGTGCATCGTAGTCCAGCACGCAGTTGCCAACGGTCATGGTATGCTCACTGGCGAGCTTTGACCTTTTCAGCAGTGCGCCCACACGAAGTATCATCTCATTTATATCTATGGGCTTGACCATATAATCATCCGTGCCTGCATTGAAGCCCTCTTTTTTATCCTCAAAAGACTCCTTTGCCGTTACCATTATTATCGGCATCTGGAAATCCGCACTGCGAAGCTGGCGGGTAAGCTCGTAACCGTCCATATTCGGCATCATGATATCCGATATTATCAGGTCGATATTGGTCTTCTCCAGCATATCCAGCGCTTCCACGCCGTCGCTGGCTGTAAAGGGCTGATAGCCGTTCTGTTTGAGCGCTGCGCTCATCAGGCGGCGCAGGCTGGCATCGTCTTCCACAACAAGTATCTGAAACATTGTGTTCTCACTGTCCTTTCACCGTAAATTATGACAATTCTGCTTAAAGCAGAGATGATCCGCTCCACTTTAGATTATACTCCAAAACTGTCCGCTTTGCAAACACTTTTTGCTTTGTTCACAAAACATTTACATCTGAATGTGAACTGCTTCGGTTCATAAAGAGAGGTGCTGTGCGGTGTATTAAGTGTTGATTTACTGTGCAATATGCTTATTTACCAATGCGAGAATAGCATACGATTGTACATTATTAACGAAAAATAGTTATTTTTATATCCCTCCCGATAATTCATGTTCGGTTCACATTGGGGTGGTATTATATAATCACAGTAAAAAAGAGTTCGGTGGAGCGGTAAAGCCTAGTGTCCGGCGAAACCCCAACTCTATGAATTTAGAAGTTTTCCCTCGCGCGATCCCCCAAGTCGCACTTCACTGTACATTAGGTTTTACCGCTTCCCCGATAGTTGGTGTTTGGCAGAGCTTACAAGGCTTTGCAGGTTCTGTCAATCATCAAATCCCTTTCATAATTCTATAAGAAAATTAATGCTCATTTTCACGCCGAAACAAAGTGGGCATTAATTTTTTTTACCCTAAATACAGG